>JBEKEI010000004.1:0-55508 GCA_050013915.1 Roseiarcus sp. | reverse complement strand
CCTCGCCCGACAAATCCTTTCGTTGTGGATATAGTTGGAAATAGATTTCTCGCCCGATCGAGGCAAATCAGAGGGTTGCAGGCAAATTGAAGCCGGCCCGGGGGTCTGCGGCGCGCCGCCGTCCGGCGCCCCGCGCGCGGCGGCGCCCCGGGCCGCGTCGTCCGACAAATCCTTTCGTTGTGGCAACATTTGGAAATGGATTTCTCGGCGGATCGGGGGAAATCAGAGGGTTGCAGGCAAATTGAAACCCGCGCGGGGCTCTGCGGCGCGCCGCCGTCCGGCCCCCGCGCGGCGGCCCGCGCCTCGTCTCCGGCGACCCGGCGGACGCTTTCGTCGAGCCCGGCGTCGAATCCGGCGGCCGATTCGTCCTCCTCGTCGAGAGGCGGCGGCGGCGGACCGCGTTGCGGCAGCGGTCGAACCGGTCGAGCGCGCGCAGCAGCGGGTCGATCGCGCCGGGTTCGCCGTCCTCGATGCCGGCGGACCCCCCGCCCGGCTGCGCCGCGGCAAGCGGCGGGCGGCGGCGCGGGCGCTGCGGGGTCGGGCATGGCGGGGCTCCTGCCTGGGGGACCAATGGTGGGAGCATAGCCGATCTTTTGGAATATCGCAATAACATTCTCATATTTCTCTTTTACACTACGATCACGGCGGCGCAGATCGAGCGCCCGGCCGCCTCGGCGCCCGCCGACAGCGCGGCCTCGGCCGCCGTCGTCGGGACCGGCGCGCCGAACGTGAACTCCCCACCGTCGGCACGCCGCGCCGACCAGGCCAGCTTCGGCGCCGAGCGCACGCGCGCTCGCGCCGACTGGCGATCCCGACGCTCGACTTGGACCCGGGCAATGGCTGGAGTCGAGTCAATATCTGTGAAAGCGAAAGACGGGCGGCGCCGGGCGGGGCTCCGCAATGTCGGCCGACAGAACGCAGCGATGCGGCAGCGTCCGCGCCGGCTTCGCCGGCTGCTCGGCGAAGTTCGAGTCGCGGCTACCCTGCCGTGCTGTGAAACACAAGCCTGAAGCCGAGACGTTGAAAGGCCGCGGTCTGTCGAGGCGCGCTGATCGTGGCGGTGTTCGCGCTTCGCGAGGCGCGGAGCCGCGCCGGACGCCCGATCCTCAGAGGCGGGGTTCGGCCTGGCAAAGGCGGCGGCAGAAGTCGTCGAGTTGCTCGAAGCTGCTGAATTTGACGCGCAATTCACCGGCCTCGCCGCGATGACGGATCGAGACCGGCGCGCCGAGCGCCGCGCTGAGGCTCTGTTCGAGCGCCCGGGTGTCGGCGTCGACGCCCGTCCCGGCGGGGGCCCGCGCCGCCGGCGCAAGCTCGGCTTCAGCCGGTTCGCGGCCGAGCGCTTCGACTTCGCGAACGGTCAGGCCTTTGGCGAGGATCATCCGGGCGGCGGCGTCGGGATCGGCGACCGCGAGCAGCGCGCGGCCATGGCCGGCCGAGATTTGGCCCGAGGCGAGCAGCGAGCGGGCAAAATCGGGCAGATTCAGCAGTCGGAGCGTATTGGCGACATGGCTCCGGCTCTTGCCGATGATGCGGGCGATGTCAGTGGGTGAATAGCTGAAGTCGGCGCCGAGCTGGGCGTAGCCAGCGGCCTCCTCGAGCGGGTTGAGGTCGGTGCGCTGGACGTTTTCGACGATCGCGAGTTCGAGCGCTTCACGGTCGCCGGCCTCGATGACGATGATCGGAATTTCGTGAAGGCCCGCCCTTTGGGCGGCGCGCCAGCGGCGCTCGCCGGCGACGATCTCGTAAGCATCGGCGATCCGGGGTATGGCGCGCACCAGGACGGGCTGGATGACGCCGCGCTCCTTGATCGACGCTGCGAGTTCGTCGAGCTGCGGGTCGTCGAAATTCTTGCGCGGATTGCGTGGATTGGGACGCAGGAATTCGATCGGCGCCTTGCGCGGCTGGCCGCGCGACCGATCGGCGGCGCCTGAGGGATCCTCGTCGACGTCGCCGAGCAGCGCGGCGAGGCCGCGGCCGAGTCGCGGACGGCCTTCAAGGTGGCGGACGGCCTCTTCAGCCATGGCTGGTCTCCTTTTCCCGCTTCGGCGCGGCGAGCCCTCAGGCGGCCCGCCAGCGCGCTTCGCGCTTGATCACCTCGGAGGCGAGCTTGAGATAGGCCTGGCTGCCGGTGCACTTCAGGTCATAGAGCAACACCGGCTTGCCGTAGGACGGCGCCTCGGAAACCCTGACGTTCCTCGGAATGATCGTGTCATAGACTTTTTCGCCGAGGAAGGCGCGGACGTCGTCGACGACCTGGGTCGCCAGATTGTTGCGCGGATCGAACATCGTGAGGACGATTCCGTGAATGGCGAGGGAAGGGTTGAGCGAGCGGCGCACCTGATCGACGGTCTTCAACAGCTGCGAGAGACCCTCCAGGGCGAAAAATTCGCATTGGAGCGGCACGACCACGGCGTCGGCGGCGGCAAGGCCGTTGAGGGTCAGCAGGTTGAGCGAAGGCGGGCAGTCGATCAGCACGTAGCTGATCGGCGGGTCGTCCGGGCGGCCGTCCTCGTCGAACAATTTGCGCAACGCCTTCTTCAACTTGAACGAACGGTCCGAATGACCGGAGATCTCCAGCTCGAATCCCAGCAGATCCATGGTGGAGGGGGCAATGAACAGGCGCGGCACGGCGGTCGGCATCACGACCTCGGCGAGCGTCCGTTCGCCGATCAGCGCTTCGTAGCTGGACGCGGCCGATCGCGCCTTGCGGTCGATGCCGAGCCCGGTCGAGGCGTTGCCTTGCGGGTCGAGGTCGATCAGGAGAACCTGCTCGCCGATTGCGGCAAGCGCGGTGCCCAGATTGATCGCCGTCGTCGTCTTGCCGACCCCGCCCTTCTGGTTGGCCATGACGAGAACGCGCGGATTGGGGTGAATCGCCAATGGAACTCCTCCGCGAGGCGGCCGGAACGCTGATGGCCCACCCTAGTGCTGCGCCGATTCGGGCCGTCGCACAACGAGTATGGCGGCGCAAGGGTCGATTTTGCTCGCCGCGGTCACGAATTGCTGTGCGCTGGCGCCCGGATGATCGCGCAATTGCGCGTCGGTCGTCTTCCCCCGGGGAAACACGCCGACCGCCCCGGCAGCGAGCCAGACCTTGGCGATTTCGAGCAGCCGCGGCAAGGGCGCCAGCGCGCGCGCCGTGATCGCGTCCACAGGCATCAGCGCTTCGGGATCGATCGATTCGATGCGGGCGGCGTGGATTTGCGCGGCGGCCCCGGTCGCGCGCGCGACCTCGCGCAGGAATGCGCATTTGCGCTGGTCGCTCTCGATGAGGTGGACGACGGCGCCGGTCGCGTCGGCGAGCTGGATCGCGAGCACCATGCCGGGGAAACCGGCGCCGGCGCCGAGGTCGATCCAGCGTCTGGCGTCGGGAACGAGGGCGAGCAGCTGGGCGCTGTCGGCGATGTGGCGGGTCCAGATTGCGGCGAAGCTCGCTTCGGAGATCAGGTTGGTGACGCGGCGCCAGCGGGCGAGCAGATCGACATAGATCGCCAGCCGCCGTTCTGTTTCACGTGAAACAGGGACGAGCCTGAGCGCGGCGATTCGGTCGGAGTCTGGCGTCATAGCGAGCGACGGTCCCTGATTCCATGCCGCCGAGATCGCGCAGCCTTGCCATTCCGCGCGGCGCACGGCAACTGGGAGCGCGGGTCGAGGCCGTAAACCCCTTCTCCCGCAGGAGCGGGAGAAGGGTTTTCGGCACGTTTGGCGAAAATCGATCGGGCCCTCGCCGGGCCGTCCGGAGCGGCCCGAAGGATCGCTTCGCGGCCCCTTCGAGGCGATCCGCCCGCCTCCCCGGCGAGCACCCCTACACGTCCGGCAAGTCGCGCATCCCTCCGGGATCGGCGAGCCGATGCAGACGATCGGCCGCGGCCTGGGCGAAGCGCACCATCACCGCGCGGCGGGTGGCTGCGGCGAGGCGATTGGGATCGGGTTCGCGAACGATTTCGGCCCCGTAGGAATCGGCGAGGATCAGACCCGCCTCCAGCGGCATGATCGCCGCCGGTATCTCGGCGGGGATCGCGAAATAGAACCGGTCGCAATGGGCGGCGTAGTCGCGCCATTTGCGGTCGGCGCGAAAATCGGCGATCGAAGACTTGATCTCGACGATCAGCAGCGAGCCGTCGCCGTGCAACGCGACGACATCGGCGCGCCGGCGGTCGAGAAGCGGCAATTCGGTAACGCTGGAATAGCCGCGCCCGCGCAGCATGCGCCGCACCCCGCGCGCGATCAGCAGCGCGATTTCCGACTGGCGGCCGTCAGGAAGCGGTTGCGGCAGATCGATACGCGCCATGCTTCCCCCTCACGATCAGGCTTTCGCGTCGCCAAGGATCATCGCCGCTGCCTTTTCAGCGATCATCAAGGTCGGCGAATTGGTATTGCCGGAGACGATGCGCGGCATCACCGAGGCGTCGGCGATGCGCAGGCCATCGATTCCGCGCACGCGCAAGCGGGCGTCGACGACCGCGCCGGCGTCGTCGGCCACCCCCATCCTCGCCGTTCCTACGGGGTGGAAAATGGTCGTGCCGATGTCGCCGGCGGCGCGCGCCAGCTCGTCTTGGCTCTGCGCCTGGCCGCCCGGCCTGAATTCCTCGGGCGCATGACGGGACAACGCCGGCGCCGCGCAAATCCGACGCGCGAGGCGAATCGAGTCGGCGGCGACGCGGCGATCCTCCTCCTCGGACAGATAATGCGGCCGGATCGACGGAGACTCGCGCGGATCGGCGCTCGCCGCGTGGACGCTGCCGCGACTCGCAGGGCGCAGGTTGCAGACGCTGAGCGTCATCGCCGGAAATGGGTGGAGCGCCTCGCCGAATTGCTCGAGCGAGAGGGGTTGCACGTGAAACTCGAGATTGGCGGTTGCGTATTCGGGCGCCGATCTCGCGAAGATCCCGAGTTGAGACGGCGCCATCGTCATCGGGCCGCGCCGCGCGAGCCCATATTGCACCCCCATCCACGCACGCCTGGCGTAAGACTGAAAATCCGTGTTGAGGGTGCGCGCGCCGGTCACTTTGAAGACCGTGCGAAGTTGTAGATGATCCTGCAGATTCTCGCCGACGCCCGGCAGGGCGCGGACGATCTGTCGCCCGATCGCCCGGAGGATATCCGGCCGGCCGATCCCGGAGAGTTCGAGCAGGTGGGGCGTGCCGATCGCGCCCGCCGCCAGCACGATCTCGCGGTCCGCGCCCGCCTCCTCGATCGCGCCGTCGCGCAGGTAGCGCAGCGCGACCGCGCGTCCCTCCTCGATCACCAGCCGCTCGGCGATGGCGCCGGTCGCCACATCGAGATTGCTGCGCGACAGCGCAGGCCGGAGGAAGCCGCGTGCGGCGCTCCATCGCGTCCCGCGCTTCTGGTTGACCTCGAAATAATCCGAGCCCTCGTTGTCGCCGCGGTTGAAATCGGCGACTTTGGGGATCCCGACCTCGGCCGCCGCGTCGCGCACCGCATCGAGGATCGGCCACGCGACGCGCGGACGTTCGATCCGCCACTCGCCGCCCGAGCCATGGAGCGCATCGGCGCCGGCGTGATGATCTTCATGTTTCTTGAACCACGGCAGAACGTCGTCCCAGGCCCAGCCCTCGAGCCCGAGTTGGCGCCAGCCGTCATAATCGGCGGCCTGGCCGCGCATGTAGATCATGCCGTTGATCGCCGAACAGCCGCCGAGCACCCGCCCGCGCGGATAGGCGATGGCGCGACCGTTGAGGCCGGTCTCGGCGGCGGTCCTGAACATCCAGTCCGCGCGCGGATTGCCGATCGCATAGAGATAGCCGACCGGGATTCGCAGCCAGATCCAGTCGTCCTTTCCGCCGGCCTCGATCAGCAGGACCCGCGTGCGGCGATCCGCCGACAGGCGATTGGCGAGCAGGCAGCCCGCCGAGCCGGCGCCGACGATAATGAAGTCGTAACGCCTGATCTCGCTCATGGGGTCACCGCCCAGCAGGCGACCTGGCGGCCCTGCTCGAGCGCGAGCGGCGGTCGCTCGATGCGGCAGCGATCGAAAGCGAGCGGACAACGCGGATTGAACGGGCAGCCGCCCGGCGGATCGAATGGCGAGGGCAACTCGCCCTTGAGGATGATCCGCTCGCGCTTGGCCCCGGGATCGGCGACCGGCGTCGCCGACAGCAGCGCCTGCGTGTAGGGGTGGCGCGGGGTAGCGAAGACGGTCTCGCAGGCGCCCATCTCGACGACATGGCCGAGATAGATCACCATGACGTCGTCGGCGATATGTCGCACGACGGAAAGATCATGGGAAATAAAGACATAGGCCAGCGAATACTCTTCCTGCAGGCGCGCCAGCAGATTGAGCACCTGGGCGCGGATCGAGACGTCGAGCGCCGAAACCGGTTCGTCGAGCACCAGGACCTTGGGCCGCAGCATCAGGGCGCGGGCGATCGCAATGCGCTGGCGCTGGCCGCCGGAGAACATGTGGGGATAGCGGTGGTAATATTCCGGCCGCAAGCCGACCTTGGTCATGATGTCGCGCGCCGCCGCCTCGCGCTCCGCGCGTGACATCGCCGTGTTGACCAGCAATGGCTCCTCGAGCGCCTTGCCGATTTTCTGGCGCGGATTGAGCGAGCCATACGGGTTCTGGAACACGATCTGAATTTCTCGGCGCCGCCGCCGCCGCGTCGCTTCGTCGATGCCGGCGAGATCCTCGCCTTCGATCAGCAGCGCGCCCGACGTCGGCCGCTCGATCGAGGTGAGCAGCCGGCCGAGCGTCGACTTGCCACATCCGGATTCGCCGACCACCGCCAGCGTTCGCCCGGCGTCGAGCTTGAACGAAACGCCGGCGAGCGCCTTCACGGTCGTCGGCGCGGAAAAGAGCCCGCGCGCGGCCACGTAGTCCCGGGAGAGGCCGCGCGCCTCGAGGAGCGCGCTCATCGGCTTCCCGCCTCGGCAACGAGCCGGGCGACGGGGACGCCGCCGACGAGCGGGGTGTGACAGAGCGCGCGGCCGAGCGCCGGCGCCGCCCTGATCGGGGCCCGGCGCCGGCATTCCTCGAAGACGAACGCACAGCGCGGCGAGAACAGGCACCCCGTCGGCCGATCGCCCTGCCCGGGCACCGTGCCCGGAATTGCCGGGAGCCGGCGCTGGCGCGCCCGCTCCGGCAGGGCGGCGAGCAGCGCCGTCGTATAGGGATGGTGGGGATCGGCGAACAGCGCCGCGGTCGCATTGGTCTCGACGGGTTGACCCGCATATTGGACGACGACGCGATCGGCGGTCTCGGCGACGACGCCCATGTCGTGGGTGATCAGCACCAGCCCCATTCCGTTCTGGCGGCGCAGGCCGAGCAGCAGGTCGAGGATCTGCGCCTGGATCGTCACGTCGAGCGCAGTGGTCGGCTCGTCGGCGATCAGCAGCCTCGGCCGGCAGGCCAGCGCCATGGCGATCATGACGCGCTGGCTCATGCCGCCCGACAATTGATGCGGGAATGCGTCGGCGCGGCGGCGGGGATCGGGAATGCCGACCTCCTCGAGCAGTTCGAGCACGCGCGTCCTGCGCGCGGCCCCCGCGAGGCCGAGGTGGGTCTTCAGCGCCTCGCCGATCTGGAATCCGGCGGTGAAGCAGGGGTTGAGCGAGCTCATCGGCTCCTGGAAGATCATCGCGATGTCCTTGCCCGCGATGCGCCGGCGCGCCTTCGGGCCGATCGTCAGCAGATCCTGGCCGTCGAACGCCATGCGGTCGGCGGTCACGCTCGCGGTGAACGGCAGCAGCCCCATCACGGCCAGCATCGCCACCGATTTGCCCGAACCCGATTCCCCGACGATCGCGAGCACCTCGTTGGGCTCGACCGAAAGGTCGACTCCGTCGACCGCCTTGAAGGCGCCCGACCGGGTCGCGAAGGAGACCGACAGATTGCGGATTTCGAGCAGCGGCATGGCGTTCAACTCCGCCGCATCTTGGGGTCGAGCGCATCGCGCAGGCCGTCGCCGGTCAGGTTGATCGCAACGACGGTGATGAGGATTGCGAGGCCGGGAAAGGTGACGATCCAGGGGTTCGAACGGATGAATTCGCGGGAATCTGCGAGCATCGAGCCCCATTCCGGGGTCGGCGGCTGGGCGCCGAGGCCGAGAAAGCCGAGCGCCGCCGCCTCCAGGATCGCGTCGGAGACGCCGAGCGCGGCCTGCACGATCAGCGGCGCCAGGCAATTGGGCAGGATCGTCACCACCATCAGCCGGAACGGGCCGACGCCGGCCACCCGCGCCGCGGTGACGTAGTCCTTGCCGAGCTCGCCGAGCGCCGAGGCGCGCACGAGCCGGACGTAGCGCGGAAGGTAGACGATCGTCACCGCGATGATCGTGTTGGCGAGGCTCGGGCCGAGGACCGCGACGACGAGAATGGCGAGGACGAGGCTCGGCACCGCCATGATGAGGTCCATGACCCGCGTGATCGCGACATCGGCCACCGGTCCCGCCATGGCCGCGACAAGCCCCAGCGAAACGCCGATGAGAAAGGAGACGCTCATCACGGACAGGCCGATGAACAGCGAAACGCGCGCCCCGAACATGATGCGCGAGAGCATGTCGCGCCCCTCGCCGTCAGTGCCGAGGATGAAACGCCAGGAGCCGCCGGTCTCCCAGACCGGCGGCGCCTTGACGGCGTCGCGAAACTGGGCGATCGGCGAATGGGGCGCGATCACGTCGGCGAGCAGCGCGGTCGCCACGACGAGCGCCAGGATCGCCAGCCCGGACATGGCGCCGCGGTTCTCGCGAAACGCCGCCCAGAACGCCCGGAGCGGCGAAGGCGCCGCTTCGATCGCGATCACCGCGTCGTCGGGCGTCAGCGCCGCCGCGAGGCGATCAACGGCCATGGCGGATGCGGGGGTTGATCGCGCCGTAGAGGACGTCGACGAACAGGTTGACGAGGATGACCACCAGCGAGACGAGCATCACGCCGCCCTGCAGCGCGGGATAGTCGCGCCGGCTGATGGAGTCGATGAGCCATTTGCCGATCCCCGGCCAGGAAAAGATCGTCTCCGTCAGCACCGCGCCGGCGAGCAACGAGGATACGGAGAGGCCGATCACCGTGACGACCGGCAGCAGCGCATTGCGCAGCGCATGAACGCCGATCACCCGCAGCGGCGACAGGCCCTTGGCGCGGGCGGTGCGCACATAGTCCTCGCTCAGCACTTCGAGCATCGAGGAACGCGTCATGCGCGCGATCACGGCGAGCGGCACCGTGCCGAGCACGATCGCCGGCAGGACGAGGTGATGGAGCGCGTCGAGAAAGGCGCCGGGCTGGTCGGACAGCAGCGCGTCGATGGTCATGAAGCCGGTGACCGGATCGAAATAGTAGTTGATGAGATCGATGCGGCCCGACACCGGCGTGAGCCCGAGGTCGACGGCCACGAACATGATCAGCAGGAGGCCCCACCAGAAGATCGGCATGGAATAGCCGATGGTCGCCACGCTCATCAGAATCTGGTCGAAATAGCTCCCCCGCTTCACCGCCGCGATCGCGCCGAGCGGCACGCCGATCAGCAGCGCGAACATCAGCGCGAAAAAGGACAATTCGACGGTGGCCGGGAACAGGGTCAGGAATTCGGTCAGCACCTTCTGCTGGGTCGCGAGCGAGACGCCGAAATCGCCGTGGAGCAATTGCCAGGCATAGGCGGCGAATTGTCGCCAGACCGGCAGGTCGAGCCCCAGCTCATGACGAAACTGGGCGAGGCGTTCGGGCGATATTCCGTGCTCGCCGACCCGCACTTCCACCGGATCGCCGGGCACCAGGCGAATCGCCACGAAGGTCGCGAACATCAGGGCGACGAAGGTCGGGACCGTCAGGAGGATGCGGCGGACGAGGTAGGCGAACATGGACGCCTTCGGGGGCGCGCGCCGATTCCCCGCAAGGGCAAACGGCGCGCGATCGGAGCCTCACTGGATGTCGACGCCCTCGAAGGAATGCGCGCCGAGCGGGCTCTGCTTGTAGCCCGCGACATTGGCGCGCATCGCCTCGAACACGGTGGAATGGGCGATCAGGAATTCCGGCGCCTCTTCGTGCTCGATGACCTGCATCCGTTCGTAGAGCTTGGCGCGTTCGGCCTGATCGGAGATCAGGCGCGCCTTGACGAGGAGGTCGTTGAACTCCGGGTTGCACCATTTGGGGATGTTGTTGGAGGCCGGCTTGCCGTCCGTGCAGCCGTCGAGGAAGAAGAAATTGTCGGGATCGCCGTTGTCGCCGGTCCAGCCAAGCTGCGCGGTGACGTCCTCGCCGGCCTGTGCGCGCTTGCGGTATTCGCCCCATTCATAGGTGACGAGCTTGGCGTTGACCCCGATCTTGGCGAGATCGGCCTGCATCATCTCGCCGATCCGCTTGCCGTTGGGATTGTACGGCCGCTGCACCGGCATGTACCAGAGGTCGATGTCGAGCGGCGCCGCGACGCCCGCCGCCTGCAGCGCCGCCTTGGCCTTGTCGGGATCGTAGGGATAGTCGACGATCGCGTCGTTGTAGGACCACATGGTCGTCGGGATCAGCGTCTTGGCGGGCTGGCCGGCGCCGAGATAGACGTCGCGGATGATCGCGCCCTTGTCGATCGCCATCGTCAGCGCCTGCCGGACCTCCTTCTTGTCGAGCGGCGGCTTGGTCGTGTTGAACGCCCAGAACGCGATATTGAGGCCGGACTGCGAAATCACCTTCAGGGCGGCGTCCTTCTGCATCTCGGCGAGATCGGCTGGGCGCGGAAAGCCGTTGAAGTGGCATTCCCCCGCCTTGAGCTTGGCGTAGCGCGCGGTCGCATCGGGGGTGATCGCATAGACGAGATCGTCGACCAGCGGCTTCTCGCCGAAATAGTCCTTGTTGGCCTTGTAGCGGATCACCGCGTCCTTCTGGTAGGCGACGAAGGAGAATGGGCCGGTGCCGACGGGGACCTGGTCGAACTGCTCCGGCGTGCCCTTCTTCAACAGGAAGTCGGCGTATTCGGCCGAGCCGATCGCGGCGAAATCCATCGCGAGATTGGCAAGAATCGCGACGTTGGGCGTCTTCAGCTTCATGACGACGGTGTAGTCGTCCGTCTTCTCGATCGATTCCAGCAGCGAGGGCATGTCCATGTCGTTGAAGTAATCATATTTCCCGCCGGAAACCTTGGCGTACGGGCTGTCGGGCTTCCACTGGCGGTCGAACGAGAACAGGACGTCGTCCGCGTTGAAATCGCGCGTCGGCTTGAAATCCTTCACGGTATGAAACTTCACGCCCTTGCGCAGGTGAAACGCGATCGTCCTGCCGCCGTCGCTGACGTCCCAGCTCTCGGCGAGACCGGGGCCGACGATCGTGGTCCCGCGCTTGAATTCGGTCAGGCGGTCGTATACCGGGCGCGCGGCGTCGAAGCTGGTGCCGGTCGTGTTGATGGCGGGGGTGAAATTCTCCGGGCTCCCCTCCGAGCAATAGACGAGGGTCTTCGCCGACGCCGTAGCGGTCCCCAGCAGCAAGGCGGCGAACCCGACCCTCGCGAACGCGATCCCCTTCATGAAACTCTCCCTTGACCGTGCTGCCCCGCACGTGGCCCACCAAGCCGCCGCGCATCGCCGTCGCGGCGACGCTGCAAGCGTCAGTTTGCATCGAAGCGCTTTTTGATGGTCGTTGCAATGCCCATGCCGCGGCCGACCAGCCTTCTGAATGACTTAAAGGCGTCCGACGAACCCGCGCGCCTCCAGTTCGCCAACGACCCGCGCAGCCAGCGCTTCGGGCGTTTCGAGCGCCGACATCAGCGTGATGTCGGGCTGCTCGGGCGTTTCATAGGGCTGATCGACGCCGGTGAAATTCTTGATTTCGCCGGCGATCGCGCGCTTGTAAAGCCCCTTGGGATCGCGGGAAATGACGGTCGCCAGCGGCGCGTCGACGAAAATCTCGAGAAATTCTCCCGGCGCCGCGAGTTCGCGCGCCAGCGCCCGCTCCGCCCGGAACGGCGAAATGAACGAGCACAACACCACGAGCCCGGCGTCGGTCATCAGGCGCGCGACTTCGCTCACGCGACGGATGTTTTCGACCCGGTCGACCGGCGTGAATCCGAGATCCTTGTTGAGCCCGTGGCGGACGTTGTCGCCGTCGAGCATGACCGTGTGGACGCCGCGCGCGTGCAGCCGCGACTCGACGAGATTGGCGATGACGGACTTGCCCGCGCCGGAAAGGCCGGTGAACCAGAGAATGGCGGGCCTCTGGTGCTTGATCCGCGCGCGCGCCTCGCGGCTGACGCTCATGTCCTGGCGATGGACGTTGGTCGCCCGGCGCAGGCCATGCGCGATCAGCCCGGCCGCCGCCGTTTCATTGGTCGTGCGATCGATCAGGATGAAGGCGCCGGTCTCGCGATTGTCCGCATAGGAGTCGAATGCGACCGGCATCGTCGTCGCAAGATTGCAGAAGCCGACTTCGTTGAACGCCAGCGTCTTGCCGGCGAGCTTCTCGAGCGTATTGACGTCGATCCGGTGTTTCAGTTCGGTGACCGTCGCGGGCGTCGTCCTGGCGCCGATCTTGAGGAGATAGGACCGGCCCGGGAGCAGTCGGTCCTCGCTCATCCAGATCACATGGGCGGCGAACTGGTCGGCGACTTCGGGCCGGCTGTCGGGATGGGTCAGCACGTCGCCACGCGCGACGTCCACCTCGTCGGCGAGCGCGAGCGTCACCGCCTCGCCCGCTTCCGCCTGCGCGACGTCGCCGTCGGCGCCGATGACCCGGGTCACCCGGCTGAGCCGGCCGGACGAGGCGACTGCGATCTCGTCGCCCACCGCAACGCGCCCGCTCGCGATCGAGCCCGCGAAGCCCCGGAAGTCGAGATGCGGGCGGTTGACCCATTGCACCGGCAGTCGGAACGGGGCCGCGCGGCGATCCTGCTCGACCTCGATCCCCTCGAGATGGCGCAGCAGGGGCGGCCCTTCGAACCACGGCGTCCGCTCGCTTCGCGCCGAGACATTGTCGCCGAAACGGGCGGAAATCGGGATCGGCGCAATCGAGCGAAACCCGAGCGGGACCGCGAATTCGCCGAACCGCGCGACGATGGCCCGAAACGCCGCCTCGTCGAACTCGACCAGGTCGATCTTGTTGACCGCCAGCACGACATGCCGGATGCCGAGCAGCGACACGATGTAGGAATGTCGAAAGGTCTGCGTCAACAGGCCCTTGCGCGCATCGACGAGGATCACGGCGAGATCGGCGTTGGACGCGCCGGTCGCCATGTTGCGGGTATATTGCTCGTGGCCCGGCGTGTCGGCGACGACGAACGACCGCGCGCGCGTGGCGAAATAGCGATAGGCGACGTCGATCGTGATTCCCTGCTCGCGCTCGGCCTCGAGCCCGTCGACGAGCAGCGCGAAGTCGATGTCCTCGCCGGTCGTGCCGTGCTTCTTCGAGTCGCGCCGGAGCGCGGCGAGATGATCGTCGAAGATCAGCTGCTGCTCGAACAGCAGGCGGCCGATCAGAGTGGATTTGCCGTCGTCGACCGATCCGCAGGTGAGCAGGCGCAGCGTCGGCAGCGCCGAAGCCCGCAGGGACCCGGCCATCAGAAATAGCCCTCGCGCTTCTTCCGCTCCATCGACCCCGTCTCGTCCTGGTCGATGAGCCGCCCCTGACGCTCGGACGTCGTCGAAGCGCGCATCTCGTCGATCACCTCGTCGAGCGTCTCCGCCTCCGACTCGATGGCGCCGGTCAGCGGATAGCATCCGAGCGTGCGGAAGCGGACGCGGCGCATCTGCGGCCGTTCGCCGGGCAGCAGCGGCAGGCGATCGTCGTCGACCATGATGAGCGCGCCGTCGCGCTCGACGACCGGCCGATCCCTCGCGAAATAGAGCGGAACGACCGGTATGCGTTCGGCGCGGACATATTCCCAGACGTCGAGTTCGGTCCAATTGGAGAGCGGAAATACGCGCATCGATTCTCCCGCGCGGATGCGGGTGTTGAAAAGGCGCCAGAGTTCGGGGCGCTGGTTGCGCGGGTCCCAGGCGTGAGCGGCGGAGCGGTGGGAGAATATCCGCTCCTTGGCGCGGCTCTTTTCCTCGTCGCGCCGCGCGCCGCCGAACGCGGCGTCGAACCTGCCGGCGTCGAGCGCCTGGCGAAGCGCCTCGGTCTTCATGACCTGGGTGTGCAGCGCCGATCCCGACGCGACTGGCGAAATTCCGCGCGCGACGCCGTCCTGGTTGGTGTGGACGATGAGCCGGAGGCCCAGCCGCCGCACGGTGGCGTCGCGAAATTCGATCATCTCCCGGAACTTCCACGTCGTGTCGACGTGCAACAGCGGAAACGGCAGCGGACCGGGGCGGAACGCCTTCAGCGCGACGTGGAGCATCGCGCTGGAATCCTTGCCGATTGAATAGAGCATGACCGGCGCGCCGAATTCGGCGACCACCTCGCGCATGATGTGGATCGCCTCGGATTCGAGACGGCGCAGGTGCGGCGGCATGCTGGCGGTCATCGAGGCGCGTCCGTGCGAGAGCGAGGGCGCTTCTTATCGTCGATGACGGGGCCGCGCAACAAACCGCGGCGGGTCGGCCGAAGCCTCAGCTCGTCCTGCGCAGGAGATAGGAACCCAGCAGGGCGGCCAGGGCCGAACCGATCACGGCGCCCCACAGATATTCGAACATGAGGAACCAGGCGACTCCGATCCGCGGGTCCCAGGTCCAGGCCTTCTTCTGGCCGAGATCGATCACCGGAACCAGATTGTCGACGCTGTAGAGCAGGGGATAGAATGGCGTGTAGTCGCCGTGACTGGGATCGACATATTTGAAATTCGAACAATAGGCCATCGGCCAGCCGAGGAATTCACCGGTCGCCTTGGGGTCGGAAAAACAGGTCTCGTAGCGCGCCGGCAGCGATTTCTCGTCGATCGCGTGGATTCCCCCGCGCTCGGCGAGGTAGCGGCAGTCCAGCGCCGCCACGAACCAGATCAGCAGCGTGATCAATGTCAACCGCCCCTTGTCGAGGCCGTAGCGCGAAACGAAGTCCCACGGCAGCGCCCAGACCTTTCTGGGGAGATCGCCCGACTTGGTCTTCAGCCGCTGCTGGGCGATGCGCACCTCCCGCGCCGCCTCGAGCTCGCCGCTCGCCTCGAGCGCGGTCGCGGCCTGTTCCCAGGGCTGTTCGCGCAGGCCGCCGATCCGCGGCTCTGGCCCTTCGCCGAGGTCGACGGGCCGCTGTGTGTTGAGCCAGGCGCGCCGGTCGTCGCGACGCGATTCGTCGGCGATCCGGTCGTAGACGAACCCGTCGAAACGATGGCGCCCGCGTCCGCTCTCCCAGGACTCGGGATCGTCGACGAGCGTGCCGACCTTCGCGCCGAGCAGCGAGACCCCTTCGATCCCCCTGCGATCGGGCGTGTTCTCATCCGCGCGCACATCGTGGAAAAAGAATCCCCCTTTGACGACGACGCCGACGCAGGACAGCACGGCGCGCGGACCGGCGCCGACATCGTCGTCGGCGAAAAAGATCGACGCCCCGATGAGGCGCAGGCGCACTTCAACGGTCGCGTTGTCGAGGATGACGCGTCCGCGGGAGACGAAACAGTTCAAGATCTCCGGGGGATCGGGCGGCGGTTGCGGGGGCTGCGGCACGGCCCCCAGCCGCCTCAGATAGGCGTCGGCGAGCGGAAGCGCAGTCCTATGCCTTCGGCGCGGCAGGCCGCCCCGGTAGTAGCTGCTGAGCTCGAGATCGCCGCCGATGCGCGCGGCGGTCAGGTCGATGGCGATCCGTACGGCGGCGACGAACTGCGTTCCGGCGAGGTCGAGGTCGCCGCCGATGTCCGCGGCCTGCATCCGCAGCTCGCCCAGCACGTGGCAGCCCCTGCGGATGAATACGGCGCCGTCGGTCTTCATCCGCTCGCCGAAAATCGCGATGTCGTTCCACTGCGGGATCGTCAGCCGGCGAACCGTGCAGCCGAACAGCGCGACATTGACGAGTGACGAATCGGTCAGCAGCACGCCGGAGTCGAGGACGCAGTTCTGCAGCACGAGACTGCGGATGGCCCGGCATTCGTTGAGATCAAGGACGCCCGACACCCAGCCGTCGGCCATCTGCACGCCGTTTTCGTGCACCGGCGCGTCGTCGTCGCCCCCGAGCAGGAGAAACCTCACGAAGTCGGCGCGCACGACGGCGCCCTCGGCGCCGGGCGGAAAGCCGCGCGGCTGTTCGGGATTGACGAGGGCGTCGGCGCGCTGCGCCGCCGTCAGCGCGCCCTGGTACTGAGCGCCGCGTGCGGCGGCCTCGCGAAGCCCCTGCTCGGCGCGCGGCAATGCGACGGTGCCGGGATTGAAGAAATCCGAGAGATTTCGACCGAAGGCGCGCGGCATGAACAAGCTCCCCCTTTTTGCATCAAGCCACAGGGTTCGACGAGATGGAACGGGAAATCTTACGGGATGGGCCCACGGGTCCGGCGCCGCGCCCGACCCGCGCTCCCGGCGCCCGCGCGCGAGCGCCGGCATACGCTTTTGACCGTTCATGCCCGCAGGCGGTAGGGCTGGGGCGACATCGCCCCAGGAGCCATCGTGACGACGCCACCGGCCGACCCGGGCATTCGGGACACGATATTCGCGCCGGCGACCGGCGCCGGCCGCGCGGCGATCGGAATCGTCAGAATTTCCGGGCCCGGCTGTGACGCCGCGCTCGCCGCGCTCACCCGTGCGCGGCTTCCGGCCGCGCGCTTCGCCGCCGTGCGGACCTTGCGCGATCCGCGGACCGGCGAGGCGCTGGATCGTGCGGTCGTCATCCGATTCACGGCGCCGCGCAGCTATACCGGCGAGGCGATGGCCGAGCTTCAGGTCACCGGCGGACGTGCGGTCATGGCGGCGATCGTGGGAGCCATGGCGGGGATCTGCGGCATGCGCCCCGCCGAGCCCGGCGAATTCGCCCTGCGCGCGTTCGAGAACGGCAAGCTCGATCTCTCGCAGGTCGAAGGCCTCGCCGATCTCGTGGATGCGCAGACGCAGGCCCAGCGCCGCCAGGCGCTTCGGATCGCCGGCGGCGCCCTGTCGCGGGAGACCGAGGCGGTTCGCGCGCTGATCGTCGAGGCGATGGCGCAGATCGAGGCGCAGATCGATTTTTCCGATCAGGACGACGTCGACGCCGCCGGCGTCGCGCGGGCGCGCGCCCTGGCCGCGGCGGCCGCCGAACGGCTCGCGCGCACGCTCGCGACGGCTCGGGCCGGCGAGCGGCTGCGCGAGGGGTTCAACGTCGTCATCGCCGGCCCGCCCAATGTCGGCAAATCGACGCTGATGAACGCGATCGCGCGGCGCGACGTGTCGATCGTCTCGCCGAGCCCGGGGACGACCCGCGATCCCATCGAGATCGCGCTCGACTTGCGCGGCCTGCCGGTGAACCTCGTCGACACCGCCGGAATCCGCGACACCGACGATCCGATCGAGAGCGAAGGGATCGCGCGCGCGCGCCGACGCGCCGGCGAGGCGGACCTCACGCTGTGGCTGACCGACGGCGCCGACCCACAGGCGCTCCCCGGCGGAGACCCAAAGTCGGTCCTGCGGGTGCAAACGAAGATCGACCTTCCCGGTCGGGCGATCGCGCCCGGGCGAATCCCGGTTTCCGCCGCGACGGGTCAGGGCCTCGATGGTCTGCTGGAGGCGATCGCCGATGTCGCGGAGGCGTCGTTGGTCGGCCAGGGCCCGGCGCTGATCGCCGCCGCCCGCCACCGGCTCGCGTTCGAGGACGCCTCGGCCCATCTCGGACGGCTCCGCGCGCATCCCGACGAAGCCCTCGAATTCATCGCCGAAGATCTGCGGCTCGCCGCGCGCGCGCTCGAGCGGATCGCGGGGCGCGTAGACGTCGAAGAAGTGCTGGGCGCGATATTCGCGCGTCTGTGCATTGGCAAATGACGGCGTTTCATCCTATCTGGCGCGCGGAGGACCCATCCCGGGTCCTCCCATTGCGGCGGCGGGCGGCGCGAGCGGCATGACCGGTTTCGACGTGATCGTGATCGGCGGCGGACATGCGGGCTGCGAAGCGGCCGCCGCATCCGCGCGCCTCGGCGCCGCGACGGCGCTGGTGACGCAGCGCTTCGAAACGATCGGCGCGATGTCCTGCAATCCGGCGATCGGCGGGCTCGGCAAGGGTCATCTCGTGCGCGAGATCGACGCGCTCGACGGCCTCATGGGCGTTGCTGCCGACGCGGCCGGCATCCAGTTTCGCGTCCTCAACCGGCGCAAGGGCCCGGCGGTCCAGGGGCCGCGCGCCCAGATCGACCGCAAGCTCTATCGTGAGGCGATGCAGGGGCTGATCCGGGGAACCCCGGGGCTCACGGTCATCGAGGCGGAAGCGAGCCGCTTCGACGCGCGTGGCGGCCGCGTGTCTTCGCTCGAACTCGCCGATGGGCGCCTGCTCGCCTGCCGGGCGCTGGTGATCACCACCGGAACCTTCCTACGCGGCGTCATTCATCTCGGCGACCGGCGCACGCCCGCCGGTCGCGTCGGCGACGCGCCCTCGATCGCGCTCGCCCGTTGCATGGATGACGCAGGCTTCTCGCTCGGCCGGCTGAAGACTGGAACCCCGCCGCGCCTCGACGGCGCGAGCATCGACTGGCCCGAGCTCGAGGTTCAGGCGGGCGACGACCCGCCCGAGCCGTTCTCGGCCCTCACCGCGTCGATCGCGACGCCGCAGGTCCCCTGTCACATTACGCGCACGACCGCGGCGGGGCATGCGATCGTGCGCGCCAATGCGCATCGCACGGCGGTCTATTCCGGCGCCATTTCCGGGCGCGGCCCGCGCTATTGCCCGTCGATCGAAGACAAGGTGATCCGCTTCCCCGACCGCGACAGCCATCAGATATTTCTCGAGCCCGAGGGGCTCGACGATCCCACGATCTATCCCAACGGCGTCTCGACCTCGCTCCCCGAGGACGTCCAGCTGGCGTTCCTGCATACGGTCCCGGGGCTCGAACGGGCGCGGATCGTCCGGCCGGGCTATGCGATCGAATATGATTACATCGATCCCCGGGAGCTCGAACTGACGCTGGAGACCCGACGCGTACGCGGCTTGTTCCTGGCCGGTCAGATCAACGGCACCACCGGTTATGAGGAGGCGGCGGCGCAGGGGCTGGTCGCCGGCCTCAACGCCGCGCAGGCGGCGCAGGGCGCCGCGCCCTGTGCGTTCGATCGCGCCGAATCCTACCTCGGCGTGATGATCGACGATCTCACGACGAAGGGGGTCACGGAGCCCTACCGCATCTTCACCTCGCGCGCCGAATTCCGCCTTTCGCTGCGCGCCGACAACGCCGACGAGCGGCTGACCGGGAAGGGGTTCGCGCTCGGCTGCGTCGGCCCCGAGCGCGCCGCGCGGCATCGGAGCAAGGCGACGAAGCTCCACGACGCCCGCGCTCTCCTGGACGCTTGCACGGCGACGCCCGCGCGACTTGGCCAACACGGCCTCGTCGTCAACCAGGACGGCGCGCGTCGGAGCGCGTTCGAACTCGCCGCCCAGCCGGAATTCACGATCGCGGCGCTGGCGAAGGTCTGGCCCGAGCTGTCGGCGATCGAGCCGGCGATCGCGCGCCGGCTCGAGGCGGACGCCAAATATTCGGTCTATCTGGATCGACAGGAGGAGGATGTCGCGCGCTTCCGGCGCAGCGAATCCGCGCCGATCCCTTGCGATCTCGACTATGCCGGAATTTCGGGGCTGTCGAACGAATTGCGGGAGAAATTCCTCGCGATCAGGCCCAGCAACCTCGGCCAGGCCGGCCGGATCGAGGGCGTGACGCCAGCGGCGCTCGCTCTGGTGGCGGCGCATGCGCGCCGGCGGCTTTCGGGGCCAAAGGCGACCCGCGCCGCCCGGCCCTGAACGCTCGCGATCGGCGGGGCCCGGCCTACGACGCGGTCAGCGGATGAGGCCGAGCACGTCCTTCACGGCGTCCATGTTCGGTCGCGCGATCGCCCGGGCCCGCTGCGCGCCCTCCGCGAGCACGCCGTCGACATAGGCGTGGTCGCCCTTGAGCCGGATGATCTCGGTGCGGATCGGCCCGAGCTTGGCGACCGCGAGATCGGCGAGCGCATTCTTGAACGTCGAGAACTGGCTGCCGGCGAAGCGGTTGAGAATGTCGGCCTTCGTCTCGTCGCACAGCGCGGCGAAGATCCCGACCAGATTGTCCGCTTCCGGACGGCCCGCCAGGCCCGCCGTCTCTCCGGGGAGAGGTTCGGCGTCGGTCTTGGCCTTGCGGATTTTCTGGACGATCGTATCGGTGTCATCGGTCAGTCCGATATGGGCGTATTCCGACGGGTCCGACTTCGACATTTTCTTGGAGCCGTCGCGCAGGCTCATCACCCGCGTCGCCGGGCCCTCGATCAGCGGTTCGGGCAGCGGAAAGAACGCCTCGCCATGGCCGTGGGCGGCGATCGCCTCGGCGAAGTCGTTGTTGAATTTCTGCGCGATGTCGCGCGCCAGCTCGAGGTGCTGCTTCTGGTCGTCGCCGACCGGTACGTGGGTCGCGCGATAGACCAGAATGTCGGCGGCCATCAGCACGGGGTAATTGTAGAGCCCGACCGACGCGTTCTCGCGATCCTTGCCCGCCTTCTCCTTGAACTGGGTCATGCGGTTGAGCCAGCCGTAGCGCGCCACGCAGTCGAACACCCAGGCGAGTTCGGCGTGTTCGGCGACGCGGCTCTGGTTGAACACGATGTTGCGCCTGGCGTCGATCCCGCAGGCGAGGAAGGCCGCGGTGACCTCGCGGGTGCTCTGGCGCAGCTGCGCCGGATCGTGCGGCATGGTCATCGCGTGGAGATCGACGACGCAGTAGAGACAGGAATGCGTCGCCTGCATCGTCACGAAGCGCTTCAACGCGCCGAGGTAATTGCCCAGGTGCAGGTTGCCGGTCGGCTGGACGCCGGAGAACACCAGCTCGGGGAATTGCGCCATATCGCCTCTGGACGAACGAAAAATCCGAGCCGCCTTATCGCAACGACCGCTCGTCGAAGCAAGCCAAGTCGAGGCTGGGCGGTTCGCGGGCGCGCTCCCGGCTACAGGATGAACCGGCTGAGATCGGCGTTCTTGGCGAGATCGCCGACGTTCCTCTCGACGAAGGCCGCGTCGATCGCGATCGTCTCGCCGGACCGGTCGGGCGCCGAAAAGCTCACGTCGTCGAGAACGCGCTCCATCACGGTCTGCAGGCGGCGGGCGCCGATGTTCTCGACCGTGGAATTGACGAGCGCGGCGACCCGCGCCAGCGCATTGATGGCGTCGTCGCCGAACGCGATCTCGACGCCCTCGGTGCGCATCAGCGCGACATATTGCTTGATGAGGCTCGCCTCGGTCTCGGTGAGAATCCGACGAAAATCGTCTTCGGTCAGCGAGGCGAGTTCGACCCGGATCGGCAACCGGCCCTGCAATTCGGGCAGCAAGTCGGACGGCCGCGAGACATGGAACGCGCCCGACGCGATGAACAGGATGTGGTCGGTCTTCACCGCGCCGTGCTTGGTCGAGACGGTGGTGCCTTCGATCAACGGCAGAAGATCGCGCTGGACGCCCTCGCGCGACACGTCGGCGCCGCCCCGCCCCTCGCGCGAGCAGATCTTGTCGATCTCATCGAGGAAGACGATGCCGTTGTTCTCGACCTCCTGGATCGCCTCGCGGACGATCTGGTCCTGGTCGAGCAGCTTGTCGGCCTCGGCGGCGAGCAGCGGCGCGTGGGCGTCGCGCACGCTGGTGCGGCGCGTCTTCGACTTCTGACCGAAGCCCTTGCCGAATATGTCGCCGATCGAGATTGCGCCGACCGACGCGCCCGGCATGTTCGGCAATTCGAACATCGGCATGTTCGGGCCGGCCTGGGGCAGCTCGATCTCGATCTCCTTGTCGTCGAGTTCGCCGGCGCGCAGCTTGCGCCGAAACGCGTCGCGCGTGCCGGCCGAGGAATTGGCGCCGACCAGCGCGTCGACCACCCGCTCCTCGGCGGCCAGCTGGGCCTTCGCCTCGATGTCGCGGCGCTTCCTGTCCTTGACCAGCGCGATTCCGATCTCGACGAGATCGCGGATGATCTGCTCCACGTCGCGGCCGACATAGCCGACCTCGGTGAATTTGGTCGCCTCCACCTTGAGGAACGGCGCGCCCGCGAGCTTGGCGAGCCGGCGCGAGATTTCGGTCTTGCCGCAGCCGGTCGGGCCGATCATCAGGATGTTCTTGGGCATCACCTCCTCGCGCATCGGCGATTCCAGGCGGAGCCGGCGCCAGCGATTGCGCAGCGCGATCGCGACCGCGCGCTTGGCGTCGTTCTGGCCGACGATGTAACGGTCGAGCTCGGAGACGATCTCGCGCGGCGAAAATTCGGTCATGAACGGCGGGCTCTCGGATCAGAGGCTCTCGATGACGAGATTGTCGTTGGTGTAGACGCAGATTTCCGAGGCGATCCGCATCGAGCGGCGCACGATCGTCTCGGCGTCGATGTCGGTCGCCAGCAGCGCGCGCGCGGCGGCGAGCGCATAATTGCCGCCCGAACCGATGCCCATGACCGAACCGTTCTCGTCCGCCTCCGGTTCCAGAACGTCGCCGGTCCCGGTCAGGATGAAGCCGCTCGCCTTGTCGGCGACCAGCATCATCGCCTCGAGCCGCCGAAGGTAGCGATCGGTGCGCCAATCCTTGGCGAGTTCGACGCAGGCGCGCGCGAGCTGGCCATGATACTGTTCGAGCTTGGCCTCGAGCCGCTCGAACAAGGTGAAGGCGTCGGCGGTCGCGCCGGCGAAGCCCGCGATCACCTCGCCTTTCGCCAGACGGCGGACCTTGCGCGCATTGGCCTTGACGATCGTCTGGCCGAGGCTGACCTGGCCGTCGCCGCCGATGACCGTCCTGCCGCCCTTGCGGACCATCAGGATCGTGGTGGCGTGCCAGCCTGGGCCGGGCGCCGGCGCTTGATCGCTCATTCCAGCTCCCGAGCTTGCGTTCCAGCGCCTCTCCCGAAGGCGCCGGCCACCCGATCTATGGGGCGCCCGACCGCCGCGCAAGGGGCGGCGGCCCCGGCGGGCGCGATGCCCGCCGCCCCGCATGGTCTCCTGTGCATGAGGAGTACGGCGAGATTGCGAAGCGGCGCCGCCCCGCGCCATAAAACGGGGGGTCGAATCAGCGTACGATGCAGCATCCGGCGTCGCCGGAGCGATTCGGCCTCCGATCCGACCGTCGCCGCCGAGGACCCGACATGCCGATGAGAGAGGCCGCCAAGGATGCTTCGAACACAGCGCGCAAGCCCGCCCGCGCACGCAAGGCGAAGGCCGTCCCCGAACGCAGGCCGGTCGTCGGCTGGCTGACCAGCGACGACGACGAGATCGCGCTGCGGCGATGGCGCGGCCGGACGGAAATCCTCGATGTCGCGGCGATCGAGCCCGACCAGGGGTTTTTTGGCGCGTTCCGCGCGCGCTCGGCGAGCGGCGGGGTCTACGAAGTCGAGATTCGCAGTCTGGGCGCGTCGACCAATTCCTGCGGCTGCATCGATCACCGGGTCAATGGCCTGGGAGCCTGCAAGCATACCGAGGGCGTGCTGGCGGCGCTGATGCGCGGCAAGGCGCGCGCCTTCCGCGCGGCGGCCAAGACGGGCAGTCCGCGCGTCGAGCTGTTCCTCGACCGCCGCCTCGCCGCGACGCCGGCCATCGTCTGGCCTGCGGCCGTCGATGCGGCGGCCTTGGCGCCTGCGCGCGCGTGGCTCGCGCCCTGGCTCGGCGCCGACGGGAGCCTGGCGCCCGATCCCGAGCGGATCGAAGCGCTGCTGGCCGCCTGGCCCGGCGCGCCTGCCGCAGTCACTGCGACGGTCCGCATTTCCCGATATTTCGGTCCCTGGCTCGAGGCGACGCGGCGCCGGCGGCTGCGCCTGGCGGAACGCGAGAGATTCGACGCCGAACTCGCCGCCGGGGTCGATACGATCGAGGTCCTGACCCATCCGCTGCTGCCGTACCAGCGCCTCGGCGCGCTGCATCTGGCCTTCGGCGAGCGGGCCTTGCTGGCCGACGACATGGGACTTGGCAAGACGATCCAGGCGATCGCCGCCTGCGAGCTGCTGGCGCGCCGCAAGGGGGTCGAGCGGGTGCTCGTGGTCTGTCCGGCTTCGCTGAAGACCGAATGGGAGGAGCAGATCGGCCGCTTCAGCGGCCGCTCGATCCGTCTGGTGTTCGGCCCGCGCGCCCAGCGTCTGGCGGCGCTGCGCGCGCCCGCCTTCTTCACGATCGTCAACTATGAGCAGGTGCTCAGCGACGCCGACGAAATCAACGCCATCCTCAAGCCCGACATCGTCGTGCTCGACGAAGCCCAGCGCATCAAGAACTGGCAGACCAAGACGGCGCGCCGGGTCAAATCGCTGCGCTCCCCGTATGCGTTCGTCCTTACCGGAACGCCGGTGGAGAACCGCATCGACGAACTCTACTCCATCGTCCAGTATCTGGATCCGGAAGTGCTCGGCCCGCTGTTCCGCTTCAACCGCGATTTCTACGAACTCGACGAACGCGGCCGTCCCGTCGACTACAGGAATCTCGGGGAGCTGCGGGCGCGCGTTCAGCCGCTGATGTTGCGCCGGCGCAAGGCCGACGTCGAGAACGAGCTGCCCGGGCGCACCATCAAGAACTACTTCGTGCCGATGGCGGAGGAGCAGCGGCAGCGCTACGAGGACTACCGCCTTCGGGCTTCGCAACTGATCGCGCTGGCCCAGAGGCGCCCGCTGCTGCAGAAGGAATTCGAGCGTCTCCAGATGCTGCTCGCCTGCATGCGGATGACCTGCGATACGCCGGCCATTCTCGATCCGGCCTGCCGGGTCAGCCCCAAGCTCGAAGAGCTCGAGGGTGTCCTCGACGATCTGCTGGAGGAGCCGGACCGCAAGATCATCATCTTCTCCGAGTGGGAGCGCATGCTCGCGATGGTCCGGGAGCTCGCGGGCGAAATGGGCCACGAAACGGCCTGGCACACCGGCTCCCTGCCGCAGGACCGCCGCCGCGCGGAGATCGTCCGCTTCAAGCGCGACCCCGCCTGCCGTCTGTTCCTGTCGACCGACAGCGGCAGCGTCGGGCTCAACCTGCAGGTCGCGAGCGCGGTGATCAACGTCGACCTGCCCTGGAACCCGGCCAAGCTCGAGCAGCGCATCGCCCGCGCCTGGCGCAAGAACCAGACCCGCTCGGTCTCGGTCGTCAATCTCATCGCCGAGAACAGCATCGAACATTCGATCCTCCATCTGCTCGGTCAGAAACAGGCGCTCGCCGACGGCCTCGTCGACGGCGAGGGCGATCTGGCCGCGCTGAAAATGCCGTCGGGACGCGGCGCGTTCGTCGAGCGGATGCAGGCGATGATGGCCGCCCCGGCGCGGGCGGCGCCCCGCATCGTTTCGGCCGAGGAGGCTTTCGTCGCCGATCTCGTCGAGCGGCTCGGCGACGGCGCGCTGCTGGTCGAACTGCGCGCGAACGGCGAAGGCCGGCCGAGTCTGCTGGCGGTGCTCGACGCCGATCCCGACGTCATCGCCACGGAGCGCGAGCGGGCCGCGGGCGGTCCCGCGGTCGAGTTCATCGAAAAGGCCGCATGGCTGTCGATGCGCAGGCTCGCCGCGTGCGGCCTCGTGCGATTCACCGATGAGGCGCGGACGTTGCATCGATCGCCCGCGCTGCCGCCGGAGTCCGAAGCCGCCGCGGCGGGCGAGGAACGGGCGCGGGAGGCGATGGCCGAAGCCGATCGCACGCTGAGGATGGCGCGCGTGCTCGCCGTCGGCGGTTTCCCCGAGGAGACGCAGCCGCTTCTCGTCCGGTCGCTGCGCAATATGGCGACGGCGCTTTCCGCGCAGCGCGGCGAGGCGCTCGCCGATCCCGGAGCCGACGGCGCCATCCGCAGCCTCGTCGAACTGGCCGCGCTCCCGCGGGAGGCTCTGGCGATACTGGACGCTGCGAACGGCGACGCCGTCTTGGACGCATCGACCGGGGTCGAGCACCTGATCGCCGCGACGACGCGCATATTGGCCTCGGTCCGGAGAAACGAACCGGGGCTCTCCGCGAGGGCGGCCGGCCCGTAGCTGGGCGGCTGAAGCCCGGCGGCGCGCGCCGGCGTCCGCTGCCGTGACGCGCGCGGGTGGCCATTTGGCGCGCATGTTGCTATCAGAGCGGCTCGTCGGGTCCGCCTCGACGCATCCCGAGAGACGAACGATGCGCAGCGCCGCGCTCACGCGCAAGACGAAAGAGACCGAGATTTCCGTCGAATTGCTGCTCGACGGCGCGGGCGTCGCCGATATCGCGACCGGCGTCGGGTTTTTCGACCACATGCTCGACCAGATCGCGCGCCATTCCCTGATCGACCTGACGATCCGCGCCAAGGGCGACCTTCACATCGACCAGCACCATACGGTCGAGGATGTCGGAATCGCCCTCGGGCAGGCGCTGGCCGCCGCGCTCGGCGACAAGCGCGGGGTGGTGCGCTACGCCCACTGCCTGTTGCCGATGGACGAAGCGCTGACCCGCGTCGCGCTCGATCTGTCCGGCCGACCGTTCCTCGTCTTCGACGTCGCGTTCCCGACCGAGAAAATCGGCGCGTTCGACACCCAGCTGGTGCGCGAGTTCTTTCAGGCGCTGGCCGCAAACGCGGGGCTCACGCTGCATGTCGAGACCCTGCGCGGCGCCAACAGCCATCATATCGCCGAATCCTGCTTCAAGGGCGTCGCGAGGGCGCTCGGGGCGGCGGTCGCGATCGATCCGCGCCAGGCCGAACGCATTCCTTCGACGAAAGGCGCGCTCTAACCTGGGGCAATTCGCGTCTTTGCGGCGCCGGCTATTGGTGACCCATGACCATCTATGCGGTTCATTTGCCATCCGGGGAGCCGGACCCGGCCAGAGCGGCCGAGCGCGCCCGGTTCGTGCGCGCCGGCTTTTGCTGGCCTGCCCTGTTGTTCGGACCTTTCTGGATGCTGGCGGGCGCGCTTTGGCGAGGGCTCGTCGTCTGGTGTTTCGGCGCCGTTGTGGTCGCGCTTGCGGTCTCTTCCGGGCGGTTGCCGGGCTCCGGCGCGGTCTGGCTCTACGTCCTGAGCGCAGTCTTTCTCGGCCTGGAGGGACGAACGCTCGTCGCCGCGGCTACAGAGCGCGATGGACTCGGGCTCGTCGACGTCATTCAGGGCGGCGACCGGGACGAGGCCGAGGCGGCGTTCTACGCGCGCCTGGTTGCCAATCGGCCGTCCGCGCCGATCGCGCCCGCGTCGCCGAACCTGCCCATCGTCCCGAACCATGTCATCGGATCGTTCCCCGAGCCCGGAGGGCGCTGAGGTGACGGTCGCAATCGTCGACTACGGATCGGGCAATCTCCACTCCGCCCAGAAGGCCTTCGAACGCGCCATCCGCGACGCCGGGCTCGATCGCGCCGTCACGGTCACCTCGCGTCCGGAGACGGTTGCGGCGGCCGATCACGTCGTTCTGCCCGGGGTCGGCGCCTTCGCCGATTGCCGGCGCGGCCTCGACGGCGTTTCCGGGATGGTCGAGGCGCTCGAAGCCGCGGTGCGCCGGCGCGGGCGACCGTTTCTGGGCATCTGCGTCGGCATGCAATTGCTCGCCGCCCGCGGCCTCGAATACGAGGTCACCCCCGGATTGAACTGGATCCCGGGCGACGTCGCGCCGATCCGGACCACCGATCCCGCCCTGAAGATTCCCCACATGGGCTGGAACAATCTCGATCGGGTCCGTCCCCATCCGGTATTCGAGGGAATCACATTGGGCGCGAGCGGGCAGCACGCCTATTTCGTGCATTCCTTCCAGCTCTACCCCGCTGTCGCCGCCGATGTCGTCGCGACGGCCGATTACGGCGGCCCGATAAATGCAGCGGTCGCGCGCGACAATATCGTCGGCGTGCAGTTCCATCCCGAAAAGAGCCAGAAGTTGGGGTTGGCGCTGATTGCGAACTTCCTGAAATGGCGCCCGTGATCATATATCCGGCGATCGACCTCAAGAATGGCGAGTGTGTCCGCCTCGTGCGCGGCGACATGGCCCAGGCGACGGTGTTCAACCACGATCCCGCCGCGCAGGCGCGAACCTTTGCCCAGCAGGGCTTCACGCACCTTCATGTCGTCGATCTCGATGGCGCTTTCGCGGGCAAGCCGATGAACGCTCAGGCGGTCGAGCGGATCCTCGCCGCCGTGACCATGCCGGTGCAACTCGGGGGCGGCATCCGCGACATGAAGACGGTCAGCGGCTGGCTGGACAAGGGGGTCGCGCGGGCGATCATCGGCACCGCCGCGGTCCGCGACCCGGATTTCGTCCGCGAAGCCGCCCGCCTCTATCCCGGCCGGATCGCGGTCGGCATCGATGCGCGCGACGGCCGCGTCGCGGTCGATGGCTGGGCCAAGACATCGGATGTCTCGGCGCTCGAACTCGGGCGCCGGTTCGAGGACGCCGGGGTCGCCGCGATCGTCTACACCGACATCGCGCGCGACGGCGTGCTCAAGGGATTGAACATGGAGGCGACGCTGGCCCTGGCCGCAGCGGTCGCGATCCCGGTCGTCGCGTCCGGGGGCCTGGCTTCGATCGACGACGTCAGGCGCCTGCTGGCGCCCGATTGCGCGCGTCTGGCGGGGGTCATCGCCGGGCGCGCGCTCTATGACGGGCGGCTCGATCCAGGCGAGGCCCTGGCGGTGCTGGCGGGAAGGAGCGGGGCCGATGCTTAAGGCGCGCGTCATCCCCTGTCTCGACGTCAAGGACGGCCGCGTCGTCAAGGGCGTCAATTTCGTCGATCTGCGCGACGCGGGCGATCCCGTCGCCTGCGCGATCGCCTACGACGCGGCGGGGGCCGACGAACTCTGCTTTCTCGACATAACCGCGAGCCATGAGAATCGCTCGACGCTGCTCGATGTCGTCCAGCGCACCGCCGAGGCTTGCTTCATGCCGTTGACGGTCGGCGGCGGCGTGCGGAGGGTCGAGGACATCCGCAACCTGCTGCTGGCCGGGGCGGACAAGGTCGCCGTCAACACGGCGGCGGTGAACGACCGCGGCTTCGTCCGGGCGTCCGCGGAGAAATTCGGCAGCCAATGCATCGTGGTGGCGATCGACGCGAAGCGAATCGCCGGCGGCGCGACCCCGCGCTGGGAGATATTCACCCACGGCGGCCGCCGGCCGACCGGAATCGACGCGGTCGCCTTCGCGCGCGAGGTCGTCGCGCTCGGCGCGGGGGAGATCCTGCTGACCTCGATGGATCGGGACGGCGTGCGAACCGGCTATGACCTCGAACTCACGAGCGCCGTCTCGGCGGCGGTCGGCGTTCCGGTCATCGCTTCGGGCGGCGTCGGCACGCTCGACGATCTCGTCGACGGCGTGCGTCTGGGCCACGCCAATGCGGTGCTCGCCGCGTCGATCTTCCACTTCGGCGAATTCACCATCCAGCAGGCCAAGCGGCACATGGCGCAGGCGGGCATTCCAATGCGGATGGACTGAAGGCGATCCGGGGCCCGCCTCAGGTCACGGCGAATTCCGAGACGACCGGGAACCGGATGGTGTACACGGCGCCGGGACCTTTCGACATCGTCACCGTCCCGCGCACCTGCTCGACCAGCCGCCGCACGAGGCCGAGGCCGTGCCGTTTGCTTTCGGCCTGCGGCTCGAAGCCCTTCCCGCTGTCGCTGACCGTCAGGGTCGCCATTTCGCCGTCGTTCCGGGCGCCGCGCACCGAAACCACCATGGCGCCCTTGCCGTCGGGGAAGGCGTGGTCATAGCCGTTGGTGACCAGTTCGGCGACGATGATGCCCAACGCGGTCACCGCGTCGAGGTCGAGGACGACCCGATCGCTGTCGCAGGTCAGGGTGACCGCCTTGCCCGGCGCGGCCTGGACCTCAGCCAGATTCAGGCACAGCGCCTTCACATAGGCGCCGAAATCGGTCGTCCGCGTCAACTCCGAGCCGAGCAGATTGTCATAGACCTGCGCCAGGGTCGAGACGCGGCGCGCAATCGTCCTCAGGCCGCGCTGCCCGGCCTCGTCGGTCGTGTCGCTCAACTGCTTGCTCAGCATGCCGTAGACGAGCTGAAGATTGTTGCGCACCCGGTGCTGGAGCTCTTCGGCGAGCACTTTCTTCTGGTCGAGCAGGCGGTCCTTCTCCTCGACCAGGGACTTCATCTGGTCGATCGTCGCCCGCAGCACGGCCATTCGATCCGAGGTCGCCACCGCTTCGGCGAGCACATTGGCGAAGCCGGTGAGGAAATCGATGTCGTGCTGGTCATAATTGTGCTGGTGGTCGTTGTCGATCTCGAGCACGCCGTACGGCAGGTGACCGCTGCCCTTGATGACGACGTCGATCGTCGAGACGATCCCGTGATCGGCGTAGAACGGCGGCAATTGGAAGCGCTTGTCCTTGCTGAGGTCGTTGCAGATCGACGGCTCGCCGGTCGCGAAGGCGCGCCCCTGCGGCGAGGTCGCGTCGGCGCGCGAAACGACATGGCCGACGACGCCCTGCTTCCAGCCATGGCCGGCCTCGATGAACAGATCGTTCTCCGCGCTCCGGTATCGGCACACCTTGCAGAACGGAACGCCCAGGCCGTCGGCGCAGACCCGCGCCGCCTCCGACAGAACTTTGAGCAGATCGGTCTGGCGCAGCGCGAAGCTGCCGAAACTGGCGACCGCCGCCTGCTGGCGCAAGAGCATGCGGACCCTTAGGGCGTCGTCTTCCACGTTATGACTCCGTTCTCGCCGCGGCTTCCGATGGCAAGAGCTTGAACCCGCGCGGAAACGGCGGCGTGGCGCTGCCGGTGCGGAAGATTTCGCTGACGATTTCGAGACTGCGCACCAATTCGTCGGCGCGGTAGGGCTTGGCGAGGCTGGCGTCGCCGTCGGCTTGGGTGAGGACGACCTGCGAGGCGTTGCCTGTCGCGTAGAGCACGCCGAGCCTTCCGAGCGCCCTCAGGGGCGCGACGATGTCGGCGCCGAGCCCGCCATCGGCCAGCCGCAGGTCGATCAGCGCGAGATCGGGCCGGTGGCTGTTGCCGAGCGCGATCGCCTCGTCGACGGTGCGCGCTATGCCGCAGACCTCATAGCCGCGCTCGACGAGGATCATCTCGGCGACGTCGGCGATCATCAAATCGTCCTCGGCGATCAGTACCTTGAACACGCCCTGCCTTGCTCGCCCCTGGGGCGCGGTGCGAATCGAGCTGCTCCCTGAGACGATACTCATGATGACAACGGCCGGAAGACTCGGATTCTACCTACGGCGAAGCCCCGGTCCCGGCGATCCCACCCCGGCGCTCGACGCCGGATAGCGTGGAAAACCACGTTTTCGCCGCCAAACCGCCAAAACCGCTCCGCATGCTGCAGCGCGCGTCGCGAATGGACAGTCGCGGACCAGGGCGGAGTCGTCGTCACCGGAGCCTCGCGCGCAGCCGGCTCATCGGCGCCGCAGACCATGAGCCGGTCGCGGGGTTGGTCCGCGCGGCGACCGCGCAATCGGCCGGCGCAGCCGGCGAGCATCCGGAACCCCATCATGACCGAGATCGGCGACCCGCGCGGCCTGAGCCAGATGCTGACGCGCTACCGCGAGCCCGCGGCGATGCGCAGCGTCTTCGAGCTGCTCGTCACGGCGGCGCCCTTTATCGGGCTCTGGGCGCTGATGTGGGCGGCGCTCGCGGTCGGCTACTGGCTCTGCCTGCTTCTTGCAGTTCCCACCGCCTGCTTCCTCATGCGCCTGTTCATGATCCAGCATGACTGCGGCCATGGCGCCTGTTTCAGACGCCGCGCGACCAACGACTGGGTCGGCCGGGTCCTTGGCGTCGTCACCCTCACGCCGTACGGATTCTGGCTCCGCGCTCATGCCCTTCACCACGCCAACGCCGGCAATCTCGATCATCGCGGATTCGGCGACATCGTCACGCTGACCACCGACGAGTATGGCGGGCTCTCCCGCCGCGCGAGGCTGGCCTACCGGCTCTATCGAAGTCCATTCGTGATGTTCGGCCTGATCCCGACGTATCTATTCGTGCTGCATTATCGCCTGCCGATCGGCCTGATGCGCGCGGGGCGGCAACCCTGGCTCAGCACGATGGGGACGAACGCCGCGATCGCGGCGCTGGTCGGGCTGATGATCTGGCTCGTCGGCGCCCGGGCGTTCGTCCTGGTGCAAGCCCCATTGGTGGTGGTCAGCGCTTCGATCGCGGTCTGGTTCTTCTACGTGCAGCATCAGTTCGAGGACACATTGTGGGCGCACGACGACGAATGGCGATTTCATGAGGCGGCGCTGCTCTGCAGCTCCCATTATGAGCTGCCGGCCGCGCTCGCCTGGTTCACGGGCAACATCGGGGTGCATCACGTGCATCATCTGTGCAGCCGCATTCCCTTCTACCGGCTTCCCGAAGTCCTGCGCGACCATCCGCAGCTCGCCAGTCTGGGCCGGCTCAGCCTGCCGCAGAGCCTGCGCTGCGCGACCCTCGCGCTCTGGGACGAGGAGCGAAAGCGCTTGATTTCGTTCCGGGAATTGCGCTCGGCGCGATCGACAGGCGCGCGCCTCGCCTGACGCCTGCGGGCCGGCGAATGCGGCCGCGGCTCTCGCACCGCCGGGCGCGCACCGCCGGCGGCGCGCGGAGGCGCCGGCGCCTCCGCGGCTCTCCGCCGCGGTCAGCCCATGATCGTCGAAACCTGCACGGCCCCATGGTTGCGCAGGACGCGCACCGACACGTGCGAACCGGACCGCCTGAGTTCGATGTCGACCGAGGCTTCGTTCATGGCGAGTTGACGCAGCACGATCCGATTGAACGAGGCCGGCAGGCGCGGGTTGCGAAAGCGGATCTCCCGGGTGTCGGGCGCAAACTCCAGTCCGAGCATCGCCTGGATCATCAGGAACAGCGCGCCGCTCGCCCAGGCCTGCGGGGCGCAGGCGACCGGATAGAGCGTGGGTCCGGCGCCGCGCCGGCGGCGAAAACCGCAATACAATTCGGGAAGCCGCCGCAAGTCCATGTAGCTGGCTGCGGCGAACGCGGCCTCGAACAGCTTCTCGGCATGTTCGTTCAGGCCATAGCGCGACAGGCCGAGCGCAATCAGCGAATTGTCGTGCGGCCAGATCGAGCCGTTGTGGTAGGACATCGGGTTGTAGCGCCGCTCGCCGGTGGGAATCGTGCGCACGCCCCAGCCGGAGAAGAAATCGGGCGCGATCATCGCGTCGGCGACGCGCCGCGCGTGGTCAGGCTGAGCGATCCCCGTCCACAGCAGCTGCCCCGCGTTCGACGAACGGACGCGGCATTGCATCTTGTTGCCGTCGAGCGCGATCGCGTAGAGCCCGATCTCCTCGCACCAGAACGCCGCTTCGAAGCGCAGCGCGAGGCGTTCGGCGGATTCGTCGAGACCGTCCGCCATGCCGAAGTGGCCAAGCCGGCGCGCGCAGCGCGCGGCGTGCCGCTTTGCCGCGTAGGCATAGCCCTGCACCTCGCACAGCGCGATCGGCCCGCGCGCGAGGGTCCCGTCGGCATGAAAGATCGCGTCGAACGAATCCTTCCAGCCCTGGTTGCGCAGGCCATGCTGGAGCCCCTCGGCGGGCGCTCCGTCATATTCGAGGAATCCGTCGCCGTCGCGGTCGCCCGACTCGTCCATCCACGCCAGCGCCCGCTCGATCGCCGGCCAAAGCGCCCGCAAGGTCGCCTCGTCGTTGGTCCGCTCGACGTAGAGGCCGAGCAGAACCACGAACAGCGGCGTCGAGTCGACCGATCCGTAATAGAGTCCGAACGGCACTTCCTTCAGCGCGGCCATCTCGCCGCCGCGCATCTCATGGAGGATCTTGCCCGGCTCGGCGTCCGCTCCGGCGTCCGCCGCGATCGCCTGGAACGCGGCCAGCCGCATCAGCACGCCCTTGGCGATGCGCGGATCGCACCACAACATCTGGAGCGCGGTCAGCAGGCCGTCGCGACCGAACGTGGTCGAATACCAGGGAATTCCGGCGTAGGGGTAGGGACCCTCGGGGGTCGCCGTGATCAGCATGCGAAGGTCGGCCATGGCGCGGCACAGCGCCTCGTTGAGGACCTCGTTCGACGTCTCCACCGCACCGGCGCGCCGGGACGACAGGCGGTGGTCCCGGTTGGCCGCCATCAGCCCCTTGAAGAAGCTCAGCGGCGGCGGCGGTTGCAAGCCGTGGCATTCCGCGCAGAAATAAATATGCGCGGACTCCCCGTGCGCGAGCGTCAATTCGTAGGTCGCCGCGCTCGGAAGCAATCGCGTCGGCGCCGGGTCGAAACGCAATTGGGTGCGTCGCGTCGTCTCGTCGAGACCGCGATAGACGTAGACGACAGCGTCGCCGCTCGGCGCGAGTTCGCGCATCTGGCCGCGCCGGGCGCGATGCTGGCCGCGCGCCTCGAACAGATCGGCGAAATCATTGCCGAAGGAAAGCGCGAGCGTGAACGTCACCGCGGTCTCCGCGTGATTGCCGACCGCGATCCGCTGGTGCGCGGCGCCGTTCCACAGATAGATCGTCCGCACGATATGGATCGTGTCGCGCGGCAGGATGATATGGCCCTCGAAGAAGACGTCGGGGTTGGTGAGATCCGTCGTCATCGTGAGGTTGTCGTCGCGCACGCTGGAGCCGAGCAGCAGCGGCTGCATGCCGTCGATCAGGAGCTCGAGTCTCGAGAGATAGCGGGTGTCGTGGTCGAACAGGCCGTCGGGCCCGCCCGCCGAAGCGCCCATGTCGCCGTGGCTGTCGAACACGGCGAATGTGTCGCCGTGTTTGAGGGTCCGGCGCGGCCGCGCCGAAGGGCCGGTGGACGGGATGTAGAACGGCGCCTCGGCGATCGTATCGTATTCGCGCCGGGGGTCGGGGATCTTTCGCTGAGCTTCAGCTGACATGATGCCTGGCGCCGCTCTTGCGGGGCAGGGCGACGACATTGGCGCCGAGTCCCCGGGCGGCGTCGGAGTCGCCGGCGACGGCGGGCGGCCTGGCGGCGCGGCGCAGTCCGTAGTAAACGCTGATGTAGTCGGAGGCCATCCGCGCGGCCGAGAACCGCTCTTCGAAACGTCGGCGCACGGCGCGCCGGTCGAGCCGAATGACATCGGGCAGCACGCGCACCGCCTCGTCGACGGAATCGACGATCCGCCCGGTGACATGATCGTCGATGACTTCGACCGCCGAACCGCGCCGGAACCCGAGCACCGGCGTCCCGCAGGCCATGGCCTCGATCATGACCAGACCGAACGGCTCCGGCCAGTCGATCGGGAACAGCAGCGCGAGCGCGTCGCCCAGGAACCGGGTCTTGTCCCGATCGTTGATCTCGCCGACGAATTCGACCCCGGGCCGGTCGAGCAAGGGAGCGATCGTCTCGCGGAAATAGGCCTCGTCCGCCTTGTCGACCTTGGCGGCGATCTTCAACCGCAATCCCAGCGCGCTGGCGATCGCGATCGCCCGATCGGGGCGCTTCTCGTGCGAGATTCGGCCCAGAAACGCCAGATAGCCGCCGCGCGGCTCGAACGAGGGCGTGAGCAGCTCGAGCGGCAGCCCGTGGTGAATCGTTCGCGCGAAATTCGCGTCGGGGATCGGCAGGCGCTGGGCGTTCGAGATCGAAACCAGCGGCATTTCAGGGAAGGCGCGATAGAGCGGCGCGAGATCGGGCAGATCCTGCCGCCCGTGCAGCGTGGTCACCGTCTTGCCCGCCATTTCCCGAAAAATCGGCAGGTGGAAGGCGTCGATGTGGAAATGCAGGACATCGTAGAGATGGGCGCATCGCCGCACCCGGTCGAGCATGATCATGTAGTGCGGAATGTGGTCCTGGACGGCGGGATTGAGTCGGATCGCCTCTGCGGCGCAAGCGACGAGCCGCGCCGAAGTCACGGAGTCGCCGCTGGCGAACAGGGTGACGTCATGCCCTTGCCTGACCAGCTCTTCGGTCAGGTGCGAGACCACGCGTTCCGTCCCGCCGTAGAGCCTGGGCGGCACGCTCTCCATCAGCGGAGCGATCTGGGCGATTCTCATGCGAGGCTCCGGCTGAAGGAAGGAACCTCCTCAATGCGCCGGCGCCCGTTTGGTTCCCCCTGCGCGCGCTACGTCCCGGCGCGCGCGAGTTCGTCCTCGGCCTGCCCGTCCGCCTGCGTCGCTCCGATCACGGGCAGGGTCAGCAGCGGCCAGCGCGCGTCATCGAGCACGCTGGCGGTCGTGCTGCCCCGGAGCGCGTCGAGCAGGCCGTGCCGGCCGGCCGTCGGCATGGCGAGAAGATCGAAATTCTGGATTCTCGCGACATCGAGGATCGTCTCGACCACGGGGCCCGTGCGGACCATGATCTTCAACCCGAGCGATCGGGCCTGCTCGGCCAGCGCATCGGGCGGATTGTCGCCGACATAGAGGAGCTGGTAGTTCACTTCGGGCGCGATGAACTTGATCCTGCCCTGCAGCCGGCGCACCGGAGACAGCCAGTCGAGCCGGCCGTCGATCGGGATCAGGACCTTCCTGAGCCTCGAGTCCCCGGTCGCCGGATCCACGAATCCCCGTGCGCCGTCGCGCAGGAACAGGCTGACGACGCGGGTCTTGCGGAGGATTCCGCGCTCGACGGAGGGGTCGAACCACCGGCTCCGGCTCTTCGCTGGGTGGGTGGCGAGGACGACGAGGTCGCAGGGATGATCGTCGAGATATTCCAATATCCCGGTGCGCGCGTTCTTGGCGGGGACGCTGACGCTGGAGACGCGCAGGCCGAGCGCGCTCTCGATCGAGGCCGGCGGCGCGTCCTTGTCGAGCTTGCCCCAGGCCACGAGGACGTCGCGCAGATGGCGGAACTCGGATCGGCCGGGCGGCGCCTCGTGCTCCTCCCGGACATGGAGGAGGCAGAGACGGGACTTCGCCGCCAGGGCGATCGCCACGGCATGGGCGAACGCCGAGGCGCCCGCGGCGGTGAAATCGGTGGGATGCACGATCGTGGCGAGCGGCGTGATTTCGGAGGTCGGCATGGCGAGGGTCCGGTATCGCCGTAGCGACGACGGCCAACCCTAGCGCGCGATGGTTGAGCGAGGCTGGATTGATCTCGCCGGGGCGGCGGCGGGTCAGGCGCCTGCCTGGCTCTTTGCCGGCCGTCCGGCGACATAGGTCTCGCTGACCGCGCGGTCGTCGCCCATGATCATGAGGACGAACAATTCCTCGGCGAGGTCGCCCGCCACGCTCGCCATGCGGTGCGCCATCGCCGGCGTCGCTCTCGAATCGAGGACGACGAGGTCGGCCTCGAGCCCTTCGCGGATCGCGCCGATGCGATCCTCCAGCCCGAGCGCGCGCGCATTGCCGAGCGTCATCTGGTAGAACGCCTGCGGCGCCGGCCACGATTGGCCGCCCATCTGCAGCACCTTGTAGGCCTCGTTCGCGGTCTGCAGCATCGAATAGCTGGTGCCGCCGCCAACGTCGGTGGCGAGCGAGACGCGCACGCCGCGATCGAGCAGCCGCCGCATGTCGAACAGGCCGGAGCCGAGGAACAGGTTCGACGTCGGACAGAAGGCGGCGACCGACCGGCTCGCCGCGAGCGCTTCGACTTCGGACGCCTCCAGATGGAGGCAATGGCCGAAGATCGAGCGCGGCCCGAGCAGACCGTAGCGCTCGTAGACCCCGAGATAGGTCTTCGTCCACGCAAACTGCTGCTTGACGAAGGCGATCTCGGCATGATTCTCGTCGAGATGGGTCTGCATGTAGAGGCCGGGCGTCTCGCGCAGCAGCGCGCCCGACGCTTCGAGTTGCGCCTCGGTCGAGGTGACGGCGAATCGCGGCGTCACCGCATAGTCGAGCCGCCCGCGCCCGCGCCAGCGCGCGATCAGCGCCTTGCTCTCGTCGTAGCCGCGCTGCGCGCCATCGGTCAGGCCCGCCGGCGCGTTGCGGTCCATCATGACCTTGCCCGCGATCATCCGGACGCCGCGCTCGAGGCTCGCCTCGAAGAAGGCGTCGACGGATTCGGGATGGACGGTGCAATAGACGACCGCGGTCGTCGTGCCCTGGCGCGCCAGTTCGTCGAGGAAGAACCGCGCGACCAGATCGGCGTGGCCGCGTTCGCGCAGCTTCTGCTCTTCGACGAACGTGTATTTCTGAAGCCATTCCAGCAGCTGCGCGCCGTAGGAGGCGATGACGCGGGTCTGTGGATAATGGATGTGGGTGTCGATGAAGCCCGGCATCACGAGCTTGCCGGTGTGATCGTCGACCGGCGCGGCCGGGGCGCGCGCGCGGATCGCCGCCGCCTCGCCGACCGCGGCCACGCGCCCGTCCTCGATCAGCGCCGCGCCGTCCTCGATCAGGGTCAGCGCGGCCTCGCCGGCCAGCCGCGGCTCGTCGTGAAAGCTCAGAATCCGGCCGCGGACGATGCGCGCAGGCGCGCCGCCGGTCATGGCAGGATTTCCTTCAGGCGAAGCGCCGCGATCCTGTCGATTTCGGCCAGCGCCGTGACGAATTCCGCGCTGTTGTCGTTCCGGAGCCGCCGTTCGAATGCGGCGAGAATTTCGCCCTTCGTCTTCCCCTTCACCGCCATGATGAAGGGAAAGCCGAACCGCGCGCGATAGGATTCGTTGAGCGCGGTGATCCGGGCGCGTTCCTCGTCCGTCAGGCGGTCCAGCCCGGCGCCCGCCTGCTCGCCGGCCGAATCGGCGGTCAGCGCCCTGGCCTGGGCGAGCTTGCCGGCGAGATCGGGATGGGCGTCGACGAGCTTGCGCTGCGCCTCCGCGCCGCCCGAACGCATCGCGGCCGCCATCGCCGCGGCGAGGCCGGCCGCGCTGTCGGCGTCCGGCCCGAGTCCGGCGTCATGGGCGGCCTGCGCGACCCAGGGCGAATGCTCGTAGACCTCGCCGAAACGCTCGACGAACAGGGTCCGGGTCAGGCGCGACGGCTTCCAGCCGCCCTTGGGCGAATGCTTGCGGATCCAGTGGCGGGCGATATCGAGGCGCGTCGCGACCCAGGCCTTGTCGTGGCCGGCGACGTAATCGAGAAAGCGGGCGAGCGCCGCGGCGCGGCCGGGGCGCCCGACAAGCCGGCAGTGCAGGCCGATCGACAGCATCTTGGGCGCCGTGCCGCCCTCGGCGTAGAGCGTGTCGAAGGAATCCTTGAGATAGGCGTAGAACTGGTCGCCCGAATTGAACCCCTGCGCGGCGGCGAAGCGCATGTCGTTGGAATCGAGCGTGTAGGGCGCGATCAGCTGGGGCCCCTTCGGCCCTTCGATCCAGTAGGGCAGATCGTCGGCGTAGGAATCGGCGCAATAGAGAAAGCCGCCTTCCGCCATGGCGAGCGGGATCGTATTGATCGAGGAGCGCCCCTGGTAGAAGCCGAGCGGGCGCTCGCCGGCGATCGCGGTATGCAACTCGACGGCGTGGGCGATGTGCAGCGCCTCGACCTCGAGGGGAATATCGCGGTAGTCGATCCATTTGTAGCCGTGGCTGGCGATTTCCCAGCCGGCCTCCTTCATCGCCGCCACCGGCTCGGGATGGCGCTTCAGCGCGGTGGCGACGGCGTAGACCGTGACCGGCACGCCGCGCTCGGTGAACATACGGTGCAGGCGCCAGAATCCGGCGCGCGATCCGTATTCGTAGATCGATTCCATGTTCATGTGGCGCTGGCCGGGCCATGGCGCCGCGCCGATGATTTCCGACAGGAACGCCTCGGAGGCCGCGTCGCCGTGCAGGATGTTGTTCTCGCCGCCCTCCTCGTAATTGATGACGAACTGCAGGGCGATGCGCGCCCCGTTCGGCCAATCGGCGAATGGCGGCGTGCGGCCGTAACCGGCGAGGTCGCGCGGATAGGCTTCTTCGATCATGGGCTCGTTCCCCCGACTGTCTCGATATAAACGTAACGCGCCGTGCGCTTCCTTCCAAATCTCGACGAAGGTGCTTGGCGCGGCCGGCGCCAATCGGCGCGTTTGCGCCGGCGCCGCGTTTGCGGCAAAGCTGGCCCGGAGATTCCGGAGCCCGGCGAACGCATGACCGAAATCGCCCTGATCCTCGAGCCGCCGATCGCCCGCGTCCGGCTCACGCGTCCCGACCGTCGCAACGCGATGTCGCGCGCGATGTGGCGCGCCCTCCCGGCGCTCTGCGCCCGCATCGCGGCGGCGCCGGACACCCTCGTGGTGATCGTCGAGGGGTCGCACGGCCATTTCTGCGCCGGCGCCGACATCGCCGAATTCGAGACGGTCTATCGCGACGCCGCCGCGACGCGCGACTACACGGACGCCATCCAGGCCGGTCTGGCGGCGCTCGCCGCCCTCAACCGGCCGACGATCGCCGCGCTCCGCGGCAATGCGATCGGCGGCGGGCTCGCGCTCGCGCTCTGCTGCGACCTGCGGTTCTGCGCCGCGGACGCGGTGCTCGCGATCACGCCGGCGCGGCTCGGGCTCCTCTACGGTTTCCTCGAGACGCGGCGGCTCGTCGAGACGGTCGGGCCGGCGCGCGCGAAAGACCTCTTGTTCAGCGGGCGTCGGATCGGCGGCGCCGAAGCGCTCGCGATCGGGCTGATCGACCGCCTGGTCGATCCGGCGAGCCTCGATGCGTCGGTCTCGGCCTATGCGGAGGATCTGGCCCGCCTGAGCCAGCATTCGATCCGGGGCGCGAAGATCGCCGTCGACGCCATCGCGGGCGGGCTCCTGGCGGAAACCGGCGCGTTTCGCGCGCTGGTCGAGCAGGCGGCGGCGGGCGAGGATTTCGCCGAAGGACGGGCCGCGTTCATGGCCAAGCGAACGCCGCGCTTCGGGTTCCGCGGCCGGGCGGCGCCGGTCGATTGAAGACGCGGGCGATTGTCCGGCGGACCTTAACCCCGCGTCAATCGCCGGCGTCCATGCTGCGCGCTTTCCGTCGGTCGGCCGGAGGGCGTCATGGAAGTTGCGCAGAGTGTGACGCTTGATCCGGGCTTGGCCGGCGCGAGCGGATTCGACGCCGCCGCAGTGCTCGGGCTGCGCCGCGCGATCTACGGCAAGGATGGCGTGACCCGCGCCGATGTCGCCGGGCTGCTCGTCTTCGGCCGCGCCGCGGGCCAGAACGCCGGGCCGGAATATGCCGATCTCCTCTCGGAGGCGGCGACCGATTTCCTCGTTCGCCAGGTCGATCCCCCCGGCTACATCCCGGCCGTCGAGGCCGATTGGCTGATCGCTCAGCTCGCCGACGGCGGCGGCCTCGCCTGCCGCGCCGAATTCGCCATGCTGGTCGACCTGCTCGGCCATGCTGTCTCGACGCCGCCGGCCCTGACCGCCTTCGCGGTCCGCGAGGTCGAAAAGGCGATTCTGACCGGCCGCCGCGCGGCGACCGGCGAAGTGGATCATGCGCCCGGCGTCGTCACCGCCGGCGACGTGGCGGCGCTGCGCAGCCTCGTCTTCGCCACGACGCAAGGCTCCTCGCTCCACGTCACCGAGGAATCGGCGGAGGCGCTGTTCGACATCGCGCATGCGACGGCCGGAGCCGCCAATGATCCGGCTTTCGACGATTTCTTCGCCAAGGCGGTCGGCAATTACCTGATCGGCGTCGAATTCCGCTGGACGCCCGCGGCGAGCGTGGTCCTGGAGCACGAGCATTGGGCCGATCGTCCGTCCACGCTCATGAGTTTCCTCGGCGGCATGGTTTCGGCGACGCTCGGCGAGCGGCTGGCCGACGTGAGGACGGAGAATGCGTCGGTCGACGACCTCGACGAGCGCTCATTCGCGCAGGAGAACGCCGCCGACGCCGCGGCGATGGCCGACGCCGCCGCCATCAAGCGCCCCGCGGCCGACTGGGTGATCGCCCATCTCACGCGCGAAGGCGCGCTCACTTCGGCCGAAAAGCGCCTGCTGGCGTTCATCGCCGCCGAGGCGGCGTCGACGCCCGAGAGCCTGAGCGCCGCAATCAAGCGACTGTCGGCGCCTGAACCGGTCGAGGAATCGGCGCCTTGAGGGTTGGCTGCGTCGGTGTGACTCACCGGTTTGGGATTCTGGTTTGCGTTGCGTGTGTGAATGGCGAGGGATTGTAGACCTGCAGACGATACGAGAGCGTCGAGAAGCGGACGGTTCCAGGCGAGACGAGCGGGGACGTCGGGTGTTTGCGGCCATCCGCGTGCGGGATGCCCGGACGGGGTCGGCCAGCGGCGGTGTCCGGGAAACGGCGTCAAAGTCACCGAAGCCGCGATGAAAACCGTCGCCATCCGCGGCGACCCTTTCAATCCCGAATCGAATTCAACGACCAGACCTCGCAAACCCCAGCAGTTATTGTTGCGGACGCCCCGAGCTTGACGGCCGGCTCTTGAATCCGCTCAGCGAATCGGGAAGATCAGGCACGAAGTTGTCGCATGTGCGATGACGCGTCCCCGCGCGTCGAGGACCCGCCCCTCGGCGGTCGCGATCTGGCGGCCGGCATGGACGATCCTGCCTTCGGCGCGCAACAGGCCCGTCCGGTCGGTCGCTCCGCGGGTGAAATGCACGTTGAGGTCGATCGTCGTGCAGGCGAGCCCCGGCGCGAGCGTCGACTGGACCGCGCAGGTCATGCAGGAATCCAGCATCGTCGCAGCAAATCCGCCATGCACGGCGCCGGCCGGGTTGTAATGGGCGGCCGTCGGGATCGCGGCGAACACGACCCGGCCGCGCTCCAGTTCGACGATATCGAAACCGAGCAGCACCGCCATGCCGGGCGCGGGACTGCGTCCATCTTTGATTCTGCTGAGAAATTCGAATCCGTCAATCGCCTCCGGCTGCGCCTGGGGGCCGGAGTCCGATTGCCCGTCCGCCACGTTCGGTTCGCCCATCTCGCTCTCGCGGCTTCTGTGCGGGGCGATCGCGGGAGCGCTCCGCCCGTTCGTTCATATGTAAACCAGATCGGCGCGATTGCAAACGGGGCGCGTGGCGTGGCTGTTTCGACAGCGCGGATTCGCGGGGGGGCCGCGGCCGCGCTGGTGGCGTGCGTCGCGTGAATTGGCGTGGCCCGCAGATTTCCCTCCCCTTGTGAGGGGCCTTGTGGGGGAGGGGGGTCGCGCCATCCTATCTATATGATCGTGCGTCGCTTATTTGGATAGGTCCGTGCGGCCCCCTCCCCGGCGCTCCCCCACGAGCAGAAGGTGAAGGCGCGAAAGCCCGCAATTTGGGTGACGCGCGTCATCAGTCGAAGCGCGCGGTGGGGATCGACGACGTGACGTCCCAGTCCGAGGGACGACCTTCGCCGGTCGGCGCCGGCCGCGGAGCCGGGGCGGCCGAGCCGGGCGCCGGCGGCGGCAATTGCGCGGACAGGCCATGGAGAATCATCGGCTCGGCGCCGGCGCCGCCCTGGGCGATGTCCATCGGCTCGTCGATCTCCGGCGCCGGCGGCAGGCCGTCCGGCTGGGTCGGCGTCGCGCCCGCCGGCGGCGCCGGCTTGCAATAGCGGCGCGGCCCGGTGTCCGTCCCGCCATGCATGGCGAGATCGAGGTGGAAGTGGTTGTAGTGGAAGACGTCGGCGCCCGGGCCGAGCACGGTCGTGAAATGCTGGCAGGCCCCGGCGTGGACCTCATGCAGGAAGGCCGATTCCGGGGTCCCGGTCTGCTTCCAGCGCTCGACGATGACGATCGTGCGCCCGTCCGCCAGCCTGAAACCCGAAATATCGATGGCGTTGCCGAACGAATGTTCGGAAAGCTGCGCCCCCGCAATGTTGTCGATGCCGCGGCAGCTATAGGCGCCGAAGGCGGTCAGGCCGACGACGGCCACGCCGAAGCGGGCCTGCGCGGCCGGCTGGACGACCTGCGCGATCCAGTCCTCCAGCGCCGGCACCATCGAACAGTCGATCGTCACCGGGCTCTCGATCGACACCGTTCCGCCGGCCAGACCGGCGACCTTGAAGGGATGGTGGAGGCCGCAAATGCCCGGTCCGTCGATCTCGCGGGCGGGGGTGATGAAGGCGGAGGGCTGAACCAGCTTGCGGGCGAGGCAGACGTTCTCGGCCTGGGTGCGCCATGCCGGCCGCTCGGCGTGTTCGAAGAACCCGCAGCCGGACAGCGAGAACAGGGCGCAGGCGCCCAGGATGACCGGCGAAACGCGACGTGCCATCGCCTACAACTGACCGCATTCGCTTAAGAAAGCCTAAAGGCCTGACGTCGGAGGCGATCCCGCGGCGCCCAATCAACCGGGCCATGTTCGCGCCCAAGTTTGGCTCCATCTGGCTCGGATATGCGTCAGCTATCGATTCCAGGGACTGAAGCAGCCGACATGAAGTTCGGATCGCGCCGGCTCCGGGCGGTCGCCGCCGCCCTCGTAGCGCTGGGCGTACTCGCCGCGGGGCCGGCTTGCGCCCATCCCCACGTCTGGGTGACGATGCGCAGCCAGGTCGTATTCGGGCCGGACGGCAAGGTGGATGGAATCATCCACGACTGGACGTTTGACGAAATGTATTCCTCGTTCGCGACGCAGGGCCTGGCGCCGCCCGGGCAGCTGGTCAAACGCGCGGATTTCGCCCCGCTCGCCAAGGAGAACGCCGGTTCGCTGGCGCAGATCGGCTATTTCACGACCGTCAAGATCGCCGGCAAGGCGGTCGATTTCGGCGAAGTGACGGAGTACTGGATGGAAGAGCGCCCCGATCATCTCGTGACCTTCCATGTCGTCCTGCCGCTGAGGACGCCGGCGGCGCCCGGCAAGTTCTTTTCGCTTCTCGTCGCCGACCCCGAATTCTTCATCGATTTTGAATTCGACGACAAGGACGGCGTCAGGCTGGCGGGCGCGCCGGCGGGCTGTTCGCTGTCGATCGCCAAGCCAAGAGCGCTCGAGGCGGACGAATCGAGCAAGCTCAGCGAATCCTTCTTCAGCGGGCTGGCGCCCGGCGCCAATTTCGGCTTCAAGATGGCGAGCCGCGCCATCGTCGCCTGCCCGTGAGACGTTCTTCGATCCTCTGCGCTTCATGCGCCCTTGCCGCCGCCGCCGCGATTGTCGCGCTCGAGCCCGCCTGGGCGCAATCGGCCGCGCGGCCGTTCGCCTTGCCGGGCGGGGAGGCGGGCGGAGTCCCGACCGGCCTCGGCGGCTGGATTCTCGGCGTGGCGGCCTGGCTCAACCATCTGATGGCCGGCGAAGTGAGGGCGCTGCACCGCGATCCCTCGGCGATCTGGGGTCTCGTCGGCCTCAGTCTCGCCTATGGCGTCTTTCATGCGGCGGGGCCCGGCCACGGCAAGGCGCTGATCGCCTCCTATATATTCGCCAACGAGCGCGCGCTGCGTCGCGGCGTCGCGATGTCGTTCCTCGCGGCGCTGCTGCAGGCGCTCGTCGCCATCACGCTGATCGGGGTCGCCGGGCTGCTGTTCCGGGCGACCGGCGCGCAAATGACCGGCGCCAGCCGCTTCGTGGAGGCCGCCAGCTATTTGTGCGTCGCGGGCGTCGGCGTCTGGCTGGTCTGGACCAAGGGCCGCGCCTTCGCGGCGGCGCTCCGGCTCGCCCTGGCCGATCACGCGGCGCAGGGCGCGCTCTATGCCGACGCGCCCTGGCGACCGGCGCTGGCGCTCGGCGTCGCGTCGCAATTCCGCATCGACACGCCCGGCGGCGAGCCCGCCGCGGCCGCCGATTGCGGCCATGTCCACGCACCCGACCCCGCCCAGCTCGGCGCCGGCTTTTCCTGGCGCGGCGCCGCGGCCACTGTCGTCGCGGCGGGCGCGCGGCCGTGCTCCGGAGCGATCGTCGTGCTGACCTTCGCCCTGTCGCAGGGGCTGTTTCCCGCCGGGATCCTCGCGACCCTTGCGATGGCGCTCGGCACCGCGGCCACCACCGGCGCGCTGGCCGCGCTCGCCGTATTCGCCAAGGGCGCTGCACTGCGCCTGGCGGCCGCCGAGTCGACGCGCGCGACTCTGGTCGCCCGCGGCCTCGAACTTCTGGCGGCGGTCGCCGTGCTCGCCTACGGGCTCGCGCTCGTGCTGGGGACCGGCGGCGGCGCGGGCTGACGGGGCGCGGTCACGCCGTCGCCAGGCGCTTCTTCGCCTTGTCGGCCGCGCTGCGCGCGGAGGCGGTCACGTTGAACATTTCCAGGCCGTCGAGCTCAGCGTCGGTCACCGGGGTCAGCGCCTGGTCCATATAGCGCCGCGCGGCCGGATCGCGCTTGATCGCCCGGCGCACTGCGGCCATGCGCCAGACGATGCGCAAGATCGCGACATGCTTGGCGATCAGGCCAAAAGCATATTTGGGATAGAAGACCAGCGGATTCTCGCGCGGCAGGCCCGGCCGCCGGTCGCGCCGCGCCTTCAGCCGGAGATAGCCGCCCTCCAGCGGATGGATTTTCTCGATCGTCACGCAGCCGTAGAACCAGATCAGCAGGAACATCATCTTGCCCGGGCTGATGCCGGTCGCGACCGCCCGGCGCATCACGGTTTCCATGTGCTGGGGCGTGTAGTAGGTCTCCCAGGCGAGCCGGTAGGCGCGCTCCCATTCGGCCTTCGCCATCACGGGATGGCCGGTCACGACATGTTCGAGGTCGTATTTGTTCATGTCGGGATCCATCGCGACCCCCGCCTTGTGCAGCCGCTGATGATCCTCGGAGCCCGGCAGCGGCGTCAGGCAGAAGAACTCGAGGAGATCGAGCGGCAGTTCGCGCTGGATGATCCTGATGTCGCGCACGATCGATTCCGGCGTGTCGGCGGGAAAGCCGAGGATGTAGCCGGCGTAGGTGAAGCAGCCGGCCTTCTTCCATTCGAGCAGCATCGCGCGATATTCGGCGATGCGGTTCTGCTTCTTCTTGGCCCCGACCAGGCTCTCGGGGTTGATGTTCTCAAGCCCGAGGAACACGCGCCGCACGCCCGCCGCCGCCGCCTTGTCGATGAAGCGCGGGATGCGGTGGCAGAGCGTGTCGACCTGGATGACGAAATTGAAGACGAGCCCCTCCGCGCGCATCGCGATCAGCCGGTCGAACATCGGCTCCCAGTTCCTGTTGCGCGCGAGATTGTCGTCGGTGATGAAGAAATGGCTGATGCCCTGCGCGAGATTGGCGCGCACGATCGCCTCGACGTCGTCGGGCGTGCGATAACGCGACTTGCGCCCCTGCACGTTGATGATCGTGCAGAACGAGCACTGGAACGGGCAGCCGCGGCCCGCGTCGAAACTGGTCACGACGCCGGCGGTGCGGGTGATGCTCGCCGCCGGCAGGATCGGCGTTGGCGCGCCCTCGAGACCAGGCAGGTCGTTCATGAAATCATAGAGCGGCTTCAGCGTCCCGGCGTAGGCGTCGGCGAGCACGGCGTCGAGCCGCCCCTCGGCCTCGCCGGCGAACAGCGACACGCCGAGCGCCTGCGCCTCTCGGAGATCCCCCGGCATTTCCGGCAGCATCGCCAGACAGCCCGAGACATGGAAACCGCCGATCGCGACCTGGACGCCGAGCGCGCGAAAGCGCCGGGCGAGATCGACCGCATGGGGAAACTGGTTCGACTGGACGCCGACCAGCCCGACGAGGCCGCGCCCGCCCGCGGCGCCGATCGCCCGCGCGATCCGTTCGGGCCGCACGCGGGCATTGGTCTCGTCGATCACCGCGACGTCGATTTCGACGTCGTCGCCGAGCGCGCGCCGCGCGCGGCAGTCCTCGGCCAGGCCGTGCAGCACCGCGAGCGTATTGGACGGGATCGCCGAGCGCGCCCATTGGATGACATAGCCATCGTCGTCGTAATGCGACGGCTTGATGAGATAGAGCGCGAACCTGTCCGCCATTGGCCTCGCCTCGTCCTGCGCGAATTAGGGTCGAGTTCGCCGGGCAAGTCAACAGGGGCGGCCGGTTGTTCGTCGCGCGCGCCGACGACGGCGCGCTCTTGCCGGCCCGCGCCTCCGGCGCTACAGGCTCGCCGCCCTCCGGGACCTGTTCATGCCCGCCACGCCCGAAGATCTGTTCGCCTTCCTCGCCCGTCTCGCGATCCCGACCGAGACGGTCGAGCACCCCGCCGTGTTCACGGTCGAGGAATCGACGGCGTTGCGCGGCGACATGCCGGGCGGCCATACCAAGAACCTGTTCGTCAAGGACAAGAAGAGCCGGCTGTTCCTGCTCGCGCTCGGCGCGGCGGCGTCGGTCGATCTCAAGCGCGTCCACGAGAAGATCGGCGGCCAGGGCCGGGTGTCGTTCGGCTCCGCCGAGCTTCTCGAGCAGGTCTGGGGCGTGCGCCCGGGTTCGGTGACGCCGTTCGGCGCCATCAACGACCGCGACCTGCGGGTCACGGTCGTGCTCGACGCCGCGATGATGGCGCACGAGCGGCTCAACTTTCATCCGCTCGTCAACACGCGGACGACCGGCCTCGCCAGCGCCGATCTCGTCAAATTTCTGCGTGCGACCGGCCACGAGCCGCTGACCGTCGCGCTGGAAGAAGGCGCGGCCTGAGGACGGGTTCAGTCGACGAGCTTGACGGTCGGGTCCTTGCACAGATCGACGCCGGACGACTCGGTGCTCGACCCGTCCGCATAGGCGCCGTGAAGGTCATAGACGCAGTCCTTGTCCGTCTCGATCCTCGCCGCGGCCTTCTTGCCTGCGGCGAGACCGCGCACGATCACCCTTGGAATATATCCCCCGGTCGGCGTCGCATCGAGTTCGGTGAGCGCGACGGCGCGGCCGTTGGCGATCTGGAGGACGATCGAGGGCGCGGGCTTCTTCTCGGGTTTGGCCGGCGCCGCCGACTGGGCGGCGGCCGCGGCGGCACCGGCGAGCACGACGAGAAGAGCGACGCCGATCGCGTGAGGCAAGGTCAAGCTGCGCTCCCCTGATGCGCGTTGGAAGGCGGCGCAACTTGGCACGCCGCGCGGCCGCCGTCACCCGGTCGGCCACCGGCGCTGGAGTCGCGCCCCAGCCGCCGCCGCCCGCCTTTCTCTTTTACAGAAATTTGCTTGACTCCAACCGTTCCCCGGTCCACGATACAGGTTGTGATCGACAGCCAGTCCGAGCCAGGCGACCCGAAGGAGATTGACGCTGCCCCGACAACCGCCCGAGACCCGATCGGTTTCATTTTCCCCGCAGGGCATTGAAATCGCTCAAAACCGCGGAAAAAAAATTTCCAAAAGTTTCAACGACGCAAGGACCGGGCCATGCGCGCGCGGACAGTGCGGGCGATCCGAAAGCGGCCGAAGAAGAAGCGGCGTCCCGTAACGAATGCGCGATCGCCGTTTTGGCGGCGACGCCTTGCCGGCCCTCGCGCATCGGCTGTGCGCAGGCCGGCTCGACCCGGTCATCGACCTCGGAGCAAGATCATGACGACACTTTACCGCCATACCCAACCCGGCGCCCTGACGCTGGGGGCGATGCTCTCCGCGGCCGCCGGCATGGCGACGATCGGTCTGTTCTGCCCATCGCCATCCGCCCGATCGCTCCTGTGGGGCGGAGCGGGCGTGCTGGCGGCGCTCGCATGGTTCTTCTCCTCGCTCACGGTCGAAGTCACCGAGGACGAGCTTCTCTGGCGCTTCGGTCCGGGAATTCCGCGCTATCGCATGGCCCGCGCCGAGATCGTCAGCGTGCGGGCCGTCCGGAACGAGTTCTGGAACGGATTTGGCGTCAGGATGCGGCCCGGGTTCCGGCTCTACAACATATCGGGCCTGGATGCGGTCGAACTGCGCCTGAGGAATGGGGCGATCTGCCGCATCGGCTCGGACGATCCCTCCGGCCTCGCCGCGGCCCTCGCGGCCTGAGCTCCCACCCGCCTCGCCCTTCGATCCGCACGCACGAGGTCCCGATGAATCGCACCCGCCTCGCGAAGATCGCCCTGCTGGGGGTCGTGTTCGCGACCGCCGCCTCGGCGGGGTCCGAAGTCAAGACCGAACTCGGGGCGGCGGGCCCGGCGGCCCCCCTCAGGGGGACCCTGCTCCGCGCCGGCCGCCGTCGGCGCTCCGGTCGCCCTCATCATCCCCGGCTCGGGGCCGACCGATCGCGATGGCGCGTCGACGTGACCGGCATGCACCCGGGACTCCTGCCACTTTTCGCTCCGCAGGTGCGGGGATTCCTGATCGACGCGTTCGCCTACGACCCGGCCAGATTGATCGCCGCGGTGTCCACGCCCGTGCTCATCGTGCAAGGCGAACGGGACCTCCAAGTGGGCGTCGAGGACGCCGAGCGCCTGAGGGCGGCGGCGCCGAACGCCGAGCTCGTCCTGCTTCCCGACGCGAATCACGTCCTGAAGGCGGTGTCGTCGGACGACCGGCGCGAGAACGCCCGGACCTATGGCGACCCATCCACGCCGCTGGCGCCGGGCGTCGCCGACCGCCGACGCGATCCGCGCTTCATCGCGGCGCCGCCGAAAGTCCACGAGCGGCCGAGGGACGATCGGCGCGGGCCAGCCGCTCGGTGGCCGAGCTACGCCGCCGCGAGGCTCTCGAACAGCCCGCGGCCATCGACGCCCCCGACCATCGGGTCGATCAGGTTCTCGGGATGCGGCATCAGGCCGAGCACGCGCAAGCCCTCGCCATAGATTCCCGCGATGTCGTCGACCGAACCATTGGGATTGGCCGGGCCGCCGACGCTTCCCTGGGCGTCGCAATAGCGGAACGCGATGCGCCCCTCGCCGTCGAGCCGCGCCAGCGTCTCGGGGTCGGCGACATAGTTCCCCTCGCCATGGGCGATCGCGAACTTGACCGCCTGGCCCTGCGCGTATCGGCGCGTGAACGGCGTGGCGGCGTTCTCGACGCGCAGGTGTTGCATCCGACAGATGAACCGCAATTCCGCGTTGCGCAGCAGCACGCCGGGCAACAGGCCGGCTTCGCAGAGAATCTGGAAGCCGTTGCATACGCCGAGGACGAGGCCGCCGCGCGCCGCATGCGCGCGCACCGCGCTCATCACCGGCGCGCGCGCGGCGATGGCGCCGCAGCGCAGGTAATCGCCATAGGAGAAGCCGCCGGGCAGCACGACCAGATCGGTCCCCGCCGGCAACGCGGGCTCGTCGTGGCGCAGGATCAGCGGCCTGGCGCCGCTCGCCTGATGCAGCGCGCGAGCGACGTCGCCTTCTCGGTTCGACCCCGGGAACAGAATGACCGCGGCGCGCAAGTCAGGGCGCCTCGACCGAATAATTTTCGACGATCGTATTGGCGAGCAGCTTTTCGCAGGCGACGCCGAGGAGCTCGCGCGCCGCCTGCGCGTCGACCGCGTCGATTTCGACGTCGAACACCTTGCCCTGGCGCACGCTGATCACCCCCTCGACGCCGAGGGACTTCAGCGCGCCCTCGATCGCCTTGCCCTGGGGATCGAGCACGCCGCCCTTGAGGGTGACGATCACGCGCGCTCTCATCGGCGGGGGCTCTCCTTTTGGCCGAGATTCACGCCGCGTTCGACGTCGGCGTCAGCGTCAGAAGCGAAAACAGCGCGGAGGGATCGCGAGTCGCCCGAAGTTTGGCGGCGAGGCCCGGCGCACGCAACACCCGCGCGATCAGGGCGAGCGCCTTAAGATGGTCGGCGCCGGCGTTTTCGGGCGCGATCAGCAGGAAGATCAGGTCGACGGGCAGGCCGTCGAGCGCCTCGAAATCGATCGGCCTCTCGAGCCGCCCGAATATACCGAATATCCGGCCGCATTTGGCGAGTTTGCCGTGCGGAATCGCGATGCCGTCGCCGACGCCGGTCGAGCCCAGCCGCTCCCGTTGCAGCAGCGAGTCGAAAATCTCACGCGCCGCGAGGCCGGAAACGGCGGCCGCACGTTCGCTCAATTCCTGGAGGACCTGTTTCTTGCTGTTGACCCGCAGCGACGCCAGCACCGCGTCCGGGGCGAGAATATCGTTCAGTGGCATCAGACTCTCTGGGTTTAACCTCGATGGGCGCTGTGCGCTCCCTCGCGACGGCCGGCCGCCTCCGTGCATCTTTGGCGCCGGACCGCTCAATGCGGGTCGATCCACCCGATCGCGCCGTCCCGGCGTCGATAGACGACGTTCAATCGCGCGCTGCCCGCGTGTTCGAACACGACGACGGGCGCGCCTGTGAGGTCGAGCTCGGCCACTGCCGAGGCGACCGACAGGCTCTTGAGCGGGGCCGAACCCTCCGCCACAATCACGGGGCTGAAATCCTGAACTTCTTCCGCCTCTTCGTCGGGCGCCTCGATCAGATAATTGGCGACCATCGGGCGCGCCGCCTCGTTCGGGCTCGATGCGCCGTTGACGCTCGCGTGGCGTTCCTTCAGACGTTTGTTATAGCGCCGAAGGCGGCTCTCGATCCGCCCCACGGCCTGGTCGAAACTCGCGTAAGGCTCCTGGGCCTTGCCCTCGGCCTGGAGGTTCATGCCCGAGCTGAGATGAAGCGAGCAGTCGGCGCGATACCAGGAGCCTTCCGGCGATATCACGACATGGCCGGTGATCTGGCCGTCGAAATAGCGTCCCATGACCACCCCGACCCGATCGAGCACGTGCTGGCGCATGGCTTCCCCGATTGCCAAATTCTTCCCCGAAACGCGCAAGCTCATGGGTCGTATGCCTCATCGCTCAGTTTTTTTGAGATCGTCCCGCGCAGTCGCGCCCGGTCCACGGCCGGCTCTGAAAAGCGTCGCATTTCCATTCCGCGAACCAAGGGTCCAGTCGTCCGAAAATGGCCTGACGCCCGCCGGCGCGGCTGGCCGACGACGCCGATAGCGTTAGGAGTCTGACGCGGCGATGTCAATGAGCCGCATCGGGACCGCTGCGGAAATCCATGATATAAGACTTATAAGTCATAGGCTTAATGAATTTTTGAACGGCTGGCCGGCGACTGGCGGCGCCATTTTCTCGCGTCGTCGGTCGACCGACGAGGGGATGCGCAGGCTGTCCCGGTATTTGGCGACCGTGCGGCGGGCGATCACGATGTCGGCCACTCTCAGGCGGGCGACGATGACGTCGTCGGACAGAACGTCGCAGGGGTCCTCGGCGTCGATCATCTGCTTGATCTTGAACCGCACCGATTCCGCCGAATGGGCCTCGCCGAGCCCGTTCGAGGCGATCGAAGTCGAGAAGAAATATTTCATCTCGAACAGCCCGCGCGGCGTGTGGATGTATTTGTTCGAGGTCACCCGCGAGACGGTCGACTCGTGCATGCCGATCGCATCGGCGACGGTCTTCAGGTTGAGCGGGCGCAGCCCGACGACGCCATGCACGAAGAAGGCGTCCTGCCGGCGAACGATCTCCGTCGCGACTTTCAGAATGGTGCGCGCGCGCTGTTCGAGGCTCTTCGTCAGCCAATTGGCGTTCTGGAGATTGGTCGCCAGAAACAGACGGTCCGCGTCGCTCGGGCGGCCCCGCTTGATTGTGGCCGCGTAGGTCTCGTTGACGAGGACGCGCGGCAGCGCTTCGCTGTTGAGTTCGATGCGCCAGGAATTGTCGGGCGCGAGCGACACGAACACGTCCGCCGTCGCCACTTGCTCGGGCGGCGCGCCGAACGCCCGGCCGGGCTTGGGCTCGAGGCGGCGGATCTCGCCAATCATGTCGGCGAGATCCTCGTCGTCGACGCCGCACAGCCGGCGTAGCGCGCCGTGGTCGCGCTTGGCGAGCAGGGGCAGGTTATCGACGAGGGTTCGCATCGCCGGATCGAAGCGATCGCGCTCGATCAGCTGCAGCGACAGGCACTCGGCGAGGTCGCGGGCGAATACGCCTGTCGGCTCGAGTTGCTGCATGCGCCAAAGCACGGATTCGATGCGGGCGAACGGTGCGCCGAGCCGCTCGGCCAGTTCCTCCAGCGAACCGGTGAGGTATCCTGCCTCGTCGAGCGCGTCGATCAGCGCTCGACCGATCATCAGGTCGACCGGGTCGGTCAGGACGATCGCCGCCTGACGGGCGAGATGATCGCCGAGAGTCACCTGCGCGGCGGCGTAGGCCTCGAGGTCGGGCGCGAGGCCATCCGGACTGCCGCCGGCGACTCCACTCCAGGACGTCGCGGAAAGGCCGTGGCCTTCGGGCGGCGAACAGAGCGCGGACGGGGCTGCGGCGCGGTCGGAATCGAAGGCGTTGTCGATTTCGGTGCCGAGATTCTGCGCCAGCGCGGCCGCGTCGGTCTCGAGTTCCTGCGACGCCCAGTCGGCTTCGCCGTCCGGCGCGGCCGGGGCCTCGAAGGGTCCGGCGGGTTCGCTTGTCGTCTCGGACGGATTGAAATCCTCGGCGCGCTCCAGGAGGGGATTGCGCTCCAACTCGTTCTCGATATAGGCCGCCAGTTCGACGTTGGGCAATTGCAGCAACTTGATCGCCTGCAGGAGCTGCGGCGTCATCACCATCGACTGGCCCTGACGCATCACGAGTTTCGCGGACAATGCCATCGTTGGTTGGGTCTCACGCGTGACGGGGACGCCCGGCGCCGTATGGCGCGGCTCATTTCTTGCTTATAGCACAAGAATTGTGCGCCACGTCACGTAGCGCGACGCGCCTCGCCCGTCAAAGCGCGCAAGAGGTTAATTCGGATTAACCGTAGCCGTCCCCCGGTCCAGCCAAGCGACGCCGCGGCGGCGGCCAACTCCCCTTGTTTAGAGAAGACTTACGTTTATCGCGCCATACAGGACGCGCGGCGGATTTCCCGTTGCGCGGGTCCCGGGGCGTCATGACGGAAATCGCGGGCGTCGCCGGCACGAAGCCGTTCCTGCCGCCGTTGAGACGCGGGGCGCCGCTCGTCGCCCTCTGCGGACTCGCGCTCGCCTACGCATGGGTCGCGATCCCGATGACGCTGATCCCGCGCGCGGGCTGGCGCACGGCGTTCGGCGGCCTGGTCGGCAATGACTTTCTCGCCTTCTACTCGGCCGGTCTGCTCGCATTGCGCCATCTTTCGGCCGAGGCCTATGACGTCACCCGCCTCTTCGCGTTCCAGGACGCCGTTTCCGGAACGGAGAGCCACCTGCCGTTTCCCTATCCCCCGCACTTCCTCCTGCTCGCCGCGCCGTTCGCGACGCTGCCCTATCTTCCCGCGCTCGTCGCCTGGATCGTGGCGACGACCGCGCCATTCGTCCTCCTCGTCAGGAAGATGTCCGGCCTCGCGATTCCGCTGGCGGCCCTGGCCCCGCCGCTGATCCAGAATGCCATCGACGGCCAGAACGGCGCCCTGACCGCCTCGCTGTTCGCCGGCGGCCTGATGCTGCTGGTCGGCCGGCGCCCGCTACTCGCCGGCGCTGTGTTTGCCCTGCTGACCTATAAGCCGCAGGTCTTCGTGTTGATTCCGATCTGCCTTCTCGCCGCCCGCGAATACCGCGCCTTCGCGGCGCTCGTCGCGACGGGGCTGGCGCTGCTGGTCGCCAGCTTCGCCGCGTTCGGCATCGACATATGGTGGCGGTTCGCCGCCTATCTGCCCGAACAAATGGCGTTCATCCTGCAAGGGCGGTTGCCCGTGTCGCGTTGCCCGACAATATTCATGCTGATATTCGCGACGACCGGCAATATTGCCGCGGCCGATATCGCCCAGGCCTGTTCGACCCTCGCCGCCTGGGCGCTCGTGTGGTGGAGCTGGCGGCGAACTCCTGCGATCTTCCCGCGCGCGCTCGCCTTCTGCGTCGCCATGCCGCTGTCGACACCCTACATGCTCGAATATGATCTGGCCGTGTGGGCCCTCCCCGCAGCGATCCTGATGGTGCGATGCGCGCGCGGCCAGTGCGTCGGCGCGGACTGGGCCGCGCTGACCGCGCTCTGGCTTCTCCCACCGGCGATCTGGCTGATGAGCCTGACGGGCTGGCACTTGTCGGTCCTGTCGGTCGTCGCGCTGGCGCCCTATGCGATCTGGGCGGTGCGCCGCGAGTCGCTCGCCCATCCGACGCCCAGGGGTCCCCTCGCCGACGCCACGATATAAAGATTTGCTTATATCTTTATTGCCTCGAGCCGTCCGACTTGCTA
>JBEKEI010000003.1:0-63207 GCA_050013915.1 Roseiarcus sp. | reverse complement strand
GGCCGGGGGCGGGCGCACGGATCAATCTTCGCTGCGCGCCTCTTGGCGCGAAGCGACCGCCGGAGGCGGCGTGACATTGACGCGCGCGACCAGCCCTGGCAGCGCGGCCGAACCCGGCTTGGCGTATGGCGCAGCAGATCCATTGGTCCGTCCATCGGACTCTGCTCAGCCGCCGCCGCCCGGCGGACGGGCGAGCGTGATCAATCGCTCGACCACCGCATAATCCTGATAGCCGCAGCGCGCGAGCGCGCGGACGGCCGCGGTGTCGAACACGCCGTCGCGCACGAAGCGGTCGTCGATATGGAAGGCGACGACCTCGCCCATGACCAGATGATTGTCGAGCGGCTCGCCGCGGAGGTTCTTCAGGGTGATGATTTCGACGACCTTGCATTCCAGCGCGGCGTGGCTCTCGGCGATGCGCGGCGCCGCCACCACCCGCGACGGGGCCATGGCGAGGCCGGCATGGACGAATTCGCTCTGCCCGCGCGGCAGCGGCGCGGAGGTCTCGCTCATCTGGCGCAGCAGATCCATCGTCGCCAGATTGGCGACGAATTCGCCGCTGTCGCGCGCGAAGGCGGCCGAATCCTTGGCCCCCTCGCTCGAGAAGCCGACGATCGGCGGCGCCGAGCAGAAGGCGTTGAAGAAGCTGTAGGGCGCGAGGTTGATCCGGCCGTCCCGGCTGCGCGTCGAGATCCAGCCGATCGGGCGCGGCGCGACGATCGCCTTGAAGGGATCGCGCGGCAACAGGCTCCTGTCGCGCTGCCCGGTCTCATAGAACATCGGCCTCTCCCAGTGCGGAACGCCATGTCACGGCGCAAAACGGGACACGATCGTTTCGAGCGCGGGCCGCGCGCGGTCCTCGCTGTGCATGTTCGGCCGGCCGATATGGACGAAGCCGGCGATTCTTTCCCCGGCGGCCAGACCGATCGCCTCGCAGAACCGGCGGTCATAGGCGCACCATTCGGTGAGCCAGGCCGCGACATAGCCCATTGCATTGGCCGCGACGACGAGATTCATGCAGGCCGCGCCGGCCGACAGGACCTGCTCCCATTCGGGAATCTTGGGGTGCGGAGCGGCGCGCGAGACGACGCCGATCACGAGCGGAGCCCGCGCAAAGCGCGTCGCCTCGACGCGCAGGCGCGCCGCGTCGATCGCCGGATCGTCCGCGCGCGCGATCGTCGCCGCGATCTCGCCGGCGCGGTCGCGCGCCGCGCCCTCGAACAGGAGGAACCGCCACGGAGCGAGCTTGCCGTGATCGGGGACCCGGGACGCGACCGTCAGCAGGGCGCCGAGTTCTTCGGCGCTCGGTCCCGGGCCGGTCATGCCCTGGGGGGGCAGCGAGCGGCGCCGCAGCATCAAGGCGATGGTAGGGTTCATTTGACATCCCGTGTTGGCGCGCGCCGGGCGCTGGCGCCGGCGGCTTGCGCGCGCAGGTTCCTTCGCCGGTTTGCGACGCGCTGTAAACGGTCATCAAAGCGCCCGCTTGTCGCGCGAGGTCGCCCGGCGAGGTCCGCCGCGATCCGCGCGCCGGGACGGGCGCGCGGCCGATCCCGGCCATTGACGGCGCCCGGCGATCCCGGCAAAGGCAGGACGGTCATGCGATCTCACCCCGGGCGTTTCCTCGCCCTCCTGTTCGCTCTCCTCGCCGCCGCGGCGCCGGCGGCCGCGCAGAACGCGCCCGGCGAGCCCGGCCGGACGATTCTGCGTCTGACCGCCGCGCTCGGCGATTCCGCCGCGCCGCTGCGGGCCGGCCTCCACTGGCGGGTCTTCAACGAGCGGGCGGAGGCGGACGGCTCGCATCTGCTGGTCGCCGAATCGGCCGCCGCCCAGCCGGCGCTGGCGCTGCCGCCCGCCGACTATGTCGTCCACCTCGCCTTCGGCCTGGCGAGCGCGACCAAGCGCGTCGCTCTCGGCGAAGAGGAAAGGTCCGAACGGCTCGTCCTCAACGCCGGCGCGCTGCGGATCACCGGGTCGAGGGGCGGGGCGGCGATCGACGCGAGCCGGCTCGCGCTCGCCATCTACGTGCCCGACCGCAACAACCCGCAGGCCAAGCTGGTCTATTCCAAGGCGAGGGCGGGCGACCTGCTCGGCCTCCCCGAAGGCGCGTATCACATCGTGTCGACCTATCTGGACGCCGTCGGCGCCGGCACGCTCGGGACGGCGCGCTCGCCCGGCGCCGCGATCGAAACCAATTCGATCGTCTCGGCCGACGTCAAGGTGCCCGCCGGCAAGGTGCTCGACGTGACGTTGCGCCATCGCTACGCCACGCTGACGCTGAAACTCGTCAACACGGCGGGCGCGGAGGCGCTCGCCAACACCAGTTTCACGATCCTGACGCCGGGCGGCGACCTCATCCGCGAGCTCGTCGGCGCGTTCCCCTCGCTGGTGCTCGCCGAAGGCGAATATGTCGTGATCGCGCGCCACGACGCCAAGACCTATCAATCGACCTTCGAGGTGCAATCGGGCCTCGACCGCGACGTCGAAATCATTGCACAATAGGCGGGCCTTCGCGGAGCGGCAGAGGTCCTGGTCGCCATGCAGACTTTCTTCGTCGAGATAAAATGTGCGCTCGGGCGCACCTACGAGGTGGCGAGCGCGCTCGCCGAGGCGGAAATCGCCTCGGAAATCTATTCGATCGCCGGCGACCATGACATTCTCGCCAAATTCTACGTCGAGCGCGAGGTCGACATCGGCCATTTCGTCGGCCAGAAGGTGCAGACCATTCCGGGCATCGTCGACACCCGCACGATCATCACGTTCAAGGCGTTCTGAGCCGCGCCGCGGCGCGCCGGCCGCATCCCCTCCCCGCCATGCCCGAGGGCCGACCATGCGAATCCTCGCCTTCCTCGTCTTCGCCCTGACGGTCGCGCCCGCGATCGCCGAGGAGCTCTACCTGTTCGACGTCCTGCGGATGCCGGCCTATCGCGGCAGCTGGGACCGGCTCGCCAGGGACGTCCAGCCGACGCCCGACTGGCTCAACCAGTTCGAGCGCAATTTCGACGGCGTCGCCGGCGCGGCGAAGACGGTCACGCTCGACGGCAAGCCCTACGACCTATTCTTCGTCTGCAAGCCGCACGAGTGCGCGGCCAAGAAATTCGTCGTCCTGTTCGAGCCGGGCGGCAAGCGCGCCTATGGCGCGCTCGGCGGGGTCGGCGATCCCCCGCTGTTCTACGGCGACCCGACGCCCGCCATGCAGGACGCGCTCGCGCAGGCGCTGAAGGGCTAGGGCGCGCCGCGATCCTCATAGGCGTGGCTCGCGCCGGCGGGGTCGGTCAACCGCCAGCCCTCGCCGTCCGCCGCCAGATAGTCCGGCCCGATCGGAACCTTGCCGTGGGCGCCGGGAATGTCGAGGACGTAGGTCGGCATGGCGAGGCCTGACAGCCGGCCGCGCAGCGCGCGCATCAGCGCCCGCCCCTCAGCGATCGAGGTGCGGAAATGGCCGGTTCCCGGCGCGAGATCGGCATGATGCAGATAGTAGGGCTTGACCCGCGCCTCGACGAAGCCGCGCATCAGCGCCTCCAGCGTCTCGACGTCGTCGTTGACGCCACGCAGCAGCACGCTCTGGCTGACCATCGTGATCCCGCGGTCGAGCAGCCGCCGGCAGGCGGCGCGGACGGCGGGGGTGAGTTCGCGCGGGTGGTTGGCGTGCAGCGCGACATAGATCGCCCGGTCGTGGCCGTCCGCCAGCGCCCTGGCGAGTGCGTCGGTGATCCGTTCAGGCGCGGCGACCGGCAGGCGGCTGTGCCAGCGTAGGACCTTGACATGGGGGATCGCGGCGAGCGCCGCGGTCGCGGCGGCGAGGCGGCGCGGCGACAGGGTCAGGGGATCGCCGCCGGTCAGCACGACCTCCCAGATTTCGGGATGGGCGCCGACATAGGCGAGCGCCGCCGCGAAGGCGGCCTCGCCGAGCCCCGCTGCGCCCTGCCCGACCGTCTCGCGGCGGAAGCAGAATCGGCAGTAGACCGCGCAGGCCGAGGCGAGCTTCAGCAGCGCGCGGTCGGGATAGCGATGGACGAGACCCGCCACCGGGCTCTTCAGATCGTCGCCGATCGGATCGGCGCGCTCGGCGGGATCGACGACCAGTTCGCGGCCGTCGGGGACGAACTGGCGCGCGATCGGATCGGCGGGATCGGCGGGGTCGATCAGCGCGGCGAGCGCCGGCGGCACCGCGATCGCGTAGCGCGCGCCGACCGCGGCGAGCTCGGCCGCGCGGCCGGCGTCGGCAAGGCCGGCCGCGATCAGCGCGGCGGCGGTGGCGAGGGTCCGCGCCGGCGGAGCGGCGAGGACGGCGGTCGAATCCAGCACGAGGTCTTCCCTTCCAGTGGCGCGGACCGCGGGGGATCGAATCCGCAAAGCGCCGGGGCCGAGCGATTCAGCCCGCATCATTCACAGCCATGAGCCGAAGTCATCCGTCCCTGACCTGCATCGATCCGGCGCGACGCCTGCGGGTTGCGCCTTCGCGCCCGCGAAGGCAAGCGGGGTGGCGCGCGCGCCGCTCACGACAGGGGCTTTGCGATATCGGTCGATGGCCCCGGCTCGTTCGCCGCCGTGACGGGGGGATCGCCGATCAGCGTGCCGCCATGGCCGTCGCTCGCCAAGGTGAACTGCGCGGTGACATATTGGCCGATCAGCGTCAGATTGGCGGTATGGACGCCGTCGGTGACGATCAGCGCGCCGCTGGTGCTGCGGGGGGTCCTGAAGAAGGTCAGGTGCGTGCCGGAGCCGAAGGCGATGTCGGAGAGATCGAGATAATCGGGCTTGCCGAACCCGGCGATGAGGCCGCCGAAAGCCACGGAATCGTCGAGCCGCAGCGTTCCGCCAGCGCTGGTCTCGAACGTCACCGGGGCGGTCCCCGTCGCGCCGCCGCCGGCGAGTTCGAACGTGCCGCCGCTGATGATCGCGCCGGCCGCGACGCCGCCGGATTGGACCAAGAGATAGCCGCCGTCGTTGACCGTCGTCGCGCTCGCCGACCCGCCGCTGTTCACCAGTTGCTCGCCGCCGCTCACGAGGATGGCGCCGCTCGCAAAACCATAGACCGTCTGTTCGGCGTTGGCGCCTTCGACGTCCCCCCCGCTCGCGGCGCCGCCGTTCACGACGATCTCGTTGCCGCTGCCCTCGACGTCCGTGGTGAAAACGGTTCCGCCGGCCGAGATATAGACGTCGCCGCCGCTGATGAGCGCGCCGATGGCGAGGCCACCCGAAAAGACCGCCAGGATTCCGCCGCTGACGATCGTGGCGCTCGCGACGCCGCCCGAAGAGACGATCTCGGCGCCGCCGACGACCGCGCCGGTGGTCTCGCCGCCGGAAAGGACGTCGAGCACACCGCCCGAGAAAACGATGACGCCAGCGCTGACCTGACCGTTGCTGACGTTGAGCGTCTGTCCACTGCCGACCGTGGTCATCGCATGCGCTCCCTGCCCTCCCCGCCGCGGGCGGATGGGCCGCAAGGTTGTCACGGGACGTTCGCCGGCGGCTGCGGCGATGGCGGCCGGCGCCGACGGGCGCTGGAGTGAGCGCCGGCTAGTCGCGGCGGCGCGAGGCTCGGATGCGGGCGATCATCGACCCCTCGCTGCGAGCGCGGCGAGCCTCGTCCGCCATCCCGACACCGATCTTCGGTCTGCCCTGCCCCTGGTGCGGACGGCGGGGGTCGAACCCGCACGGCTTTGGGGCCGAGGGATTTTAAGTCCCTTGCGTCTACCGGTTCCGCCACGTCCGCGCCCGGGGCCCTTGTCGCATGGATGGCGGGCGATTTGAACCGGCTCGCGCGGCCGGGCATGACGCCCCGACGAGACCCTCTCGCATCGCCTTGCCCTTCGTTCGGTCTCACCAGGCAAGGAAATGGCAATGCCCTTTTCTCCGGATTCGACGCTATCAATGGCTCGCGGCGAGAAGGAAGCGGGATGGCGACTCCCGGGCGGGGAACGCCCCATGACGCCGCCAAGCTCGTCGCCGCAATCTGCCCGCCATCCCTCTGCGTCGACCAGGCCCACAAGCCGGCGGAAATTTTTGGAAAGGTTTTGAACTGTTTTGAACTTTTTTGAACCGTTTTTGAACTGCTTTGAACCGCCTTGAAGTTTCTTGAACTTTGGTTCTTACTTCTCTGTTTTATGGGATTCCCTGGGGTTTCAAGAGTTTGCGAGCGAGTGGAGGCATTTTGCGGCGCCGATGCGCCCGCGCCTTGGGAGTTACGCGGGAGAGGGCCTTTCGAGGCGACGCCCTTTTCGCCGTCGAGAACCGCCCTCCGAGGCGATCCCGGCGGTTGGCGACTCCGGTTCGTTCGTGGCGCCATTGGTCTTCGTCCTGTCGCTACCGCCGCCGGGGCTCATTGAGCGCCGCCACGGCGCCGGCGCCCGGGAGTTGCGCCGGAAACGGTTTGCCCGGAAGCCCCCCGCGAGATTTCGGCCGCCATCCCGCCGCTGCGACAGGAACCGCCTCGCCCGCCCGCTTCCCCAGGGGACTTGAGTTGTGATGGTGCGCCGGAAAAGCCGCAATGTCAAGAACATTATTCTGATAAACAGAATTATTGACGTCGCCCGCGGTTGCCGCCGGGCGACGCGGCGGCCCGGCCTTCAGTGGACGAAGCTGGAGACCGCGGAGACGACCTGGCCGTCGATGCCGGCAAAGCCATGATGGGCCTGGGCCTCGCAGGGATTGCCGGATTCGGAGCCGCCCGACAGCCAGACGACCCGCGCCTTGCCATGCGCCCAGGCGAGGAACGGATCGACGCCGGCGGGCTGGGTCTTCGGGCAGCCGTCCTGGCGATGATGGACGATCAGCGTCGGCGGCAGCGCCGCGGGCGAGCCGAGGATGGCGATCACGTTGTCGGGATCGCCCGACGCGTCGGACAGGAAGCCCGAGGTCAGCACGAGCCGGTCGGGCCGCGCGCCCGCCGCGATCCCGCGCGCCGCGCGCTGGGTGCCCCGGCTGGTTCCGACCACCGCGACCGGCCGCTTGATCGCGCCCATATAGGCGACCAGCGCGCCCAGATCGTAGCCGATGTCGGGCACCAGCACGGCGAAGCCGCGCGCCGCATAGGCCTGGCGCGTGCGCACGAGCTGGTTGCCGAGGCCGCGGGTGATCTCGCCATTGGCCGATATCCCCAGCGCGCCGTCGCCGCCGGCGAGCAGGATGACGCTCGCGCGCGGCGCCTTCGGCCTGATCAGCGCCGCATTGACCCCGCCCGCCTGCACGCCCTGCTCGGCGATTTCGGCGCGCACGGCGGGAACGGCGACGGCGGCGAGGCCGATGGCCACGGCGATGGCGATCCAGACGTTGCGCATGATTCCCCCCTTCGATTTTCGCGCGCTCGCGGACGCTTGCGGTCCCGGGAAGGGCGCCGAAGCGCGCGGGCGGGGGCGATGATAAGCGGCGAGCGGGCGGCGCCGCAATGGCGGTCGCGCATCAGCAATTCCAACAGTGCGCAAAACCCTCATCCGGCGCTTCGCGCCACCCTGTCCCGCAAGAGCGGGAGAAGGGTTTTCCGCAATTGGGCCGCCGCCGCCCTCGCGGACGCGGGAATTGCCGAGCGCATCGACGCGCTCGTCGCGAAGCTGCGCTACGGCTGAGCCGCGGGCGACGGAGGCCGGCGCGGATCCCGCGCTCGACGCGCCCGCTCAGCTCTCGCCGGATTCCCGGGCGCCGTCATCGACGGTCGCAATGCCCGCCTGCGCGAGCGCGCCCGCCTCGACCAGCAGCCCCTGCCGCTCGTAGCGCCCCCGGTTGCGGCTGAACCGCACCACGACCGCGCTGCGCGCGCTCGCAGCCTTGGCGCGGCGCGTCCGTCCCGCGTCGCCGGCGGGCAGGAATTCGAGATCGCCGAGGCCGGCGCAGCCAAGGCACAGGGGGCCAGGATTTTCCATCATCAGGAAACCGCCGCTGCCGCCGCATTTGTGGCAGCGCCATTCCCGGTTCAGCGGCTGGATGACCACGAGTTCGGGCGGCTGGCTCGCTTTTTCCGCGAGCCGCTCGCGCTTCTTCTGCGAGAGCTCGGGCGAAATCCAGTGGGTCGCGTAGGCCTCCTCGATCGCCGGCGCGCCGCTGACGCTGAAGCGCAAGGGCTGGCGGCGCGGGCCGCGCGCGATATAGGCGGTCCGGCTCGGCTTCAGCCCCTTGTCCTGCGCCCAGGCGCGCAACAGCTTCATCGCGTCCGAGAGTTTCGACAGATTGGCCTGGACGACCCGCTCGAGGCAGTCGGCCTGCCCCTGTCGCCAGCGCTTCAGCGAGGAGGGATCGAGCCAGCCGATCCCGACCAGCACGTCGATCGGCGCCACCATCTTCTGCGCCGCGAGCGCCGCCTCCGCGGCCCGAGCGACCCGTTCGGCGAGCTTGTCGAGATTCCTGCGCATGTCCGGTCGCCCATCGAACGGACCGGCGCCCCGCGCTCATCCGCCGATCGTCCCGGCTCGATTATGCGCAAGGCGCTGACGAATTCAAGCGCGCCGCAACCGCCCCGCCCCGACGACGGCCCCTGAAAAGGGGCCGGGCCGCCGAGCGATTTGACGCTCGGGCGGCCCGGGTCGCGGTTGAATGGGGGGCAAAAAACCGCGACTGCCGCGATAACCGGGCCGCCGGGCAAAGGTTCCCGCTCGCCCGCGGCGGGGGTGGGAAACGATCCCGGCCGATTCGCCCGAGCGGCGGCGCTAATGCAGCCGCGACTGCTCCCGGCTGCGATCGGCCACGACGATCCGCGCCTGGGGCGCCCAGACCGGCCGGGCGAGTTCGACGCGGGCGCAGCCGCCCATCTGGGCGCGGGCGATCCTGCCCGCCTCGACGTCGTCTTCGGCTTCGATGATCGCCGTGCGCGCGGGCGCCGTATCGTGCAACGTGTCGTAGAAGTATGCGTGCCAAGGAAACTGCGCCATATCGTCCTCCCCTCGGGGTTGCGCGCCGCGGCCCGAACGAAGCGGGACGAAGCGATCGCGCGGGGCCGATTCGCGAGCCGGCCGCCGCTCCCCGTGATTTTCGAATCATATCCTCAATACGACTCTGTGATAAGTGCGGGGTCTACCTAGTCCGCCGCGGCCCGCGGCCGTCGCACGATGAAGGCGGGTCGCCGGGAGGTAGCGGGCCTCCCGACGGCCCTGACCGCGACGCGGCTTTGGGGGAGCGCCGCGGCTGGCGAGCATGTGGGGACCCATCGGGCCGCTTTTGCGGTCAAATGCCGGCGGGACGACGAATCCTTTTGATTTCGCGCCGGTTTCGGCGCGGCCGCGCGCCGGCGCGGTCAGGCGGGGCGAAAATGCATGAACAGCACGAGCAGCGCGCCGGCGAGCACCGCCAGCATGCACAGGGCGAGGCTGATCTTGAGGAAGAACGTCTTCCAGTAGAGGATCCGCGAAAGGATCGCGCAGCGCAGGCTCAGCTCGTCCATCTCGTCGCCGGTGTCCCCGAGCGACGAGAAATCCGCCGCGCGCGCGCGCGGCGAGATGAGGAAGTGCTGCCTGCCCTCCCGGGGATAGCGCGGATAGAGGCAGATCAGCAGGCACAGGAAGATCGTCAGCACCGGCACCAGCACGAGCGGCAGCGGCAGGAACGGGGGAAACTTGTCGCGCGCGCCGACGACCGGACCCAGCATGATCGCCACGAAGACGAGCGCGACATTGGCCTTGAAATCGGTGACCCGGATCGAATCGGTGTAGGCGGCGGCGATGTTGCGAAAGCGCTGCGCGGGATCCGCGTCCTGGGTCATGGTGGAACCCGCGAACTCTGCGCCGGGGCGCGTCCCCGGCTCCTCGCCGGCGACCTGATCTGGCGCATAAACGGCCGGCTGTCCAGAGACTTCGCGGCCGCCGAAGGGGGGACCGGAATCCGGACGGCGCCGCCCCCGGCTCAGCCGACGACCAGATTGAGCGTGCGGCTCGAAGCGGTGACGCGGATCGTTCGACCCCAGTCGAAGGCGAGGAAATCCTGCTCGATGCCGTCGGCGAACACCACCCCGCCGTCGTTCATCCGCGAGGCGACCGCGAGCGCGTCGCCCGCCTCGATCCGGCCCGCGCGCAGGGTCGCGCCGGTCGCCACGCTCGGGAAGGGTTCGCGCACATAGAAGGCGACCGCCCCTTCCGTCGGGCCCAGCGCGATGCGGGCGCCGGTCGCCTCGGCGATCGAGCGCGCCCAGCCGGTGGCGCCGGTGCCCGAGGCGACGATCAGCCCGCTCGACGACTGGTTCTCCGCGGCCCCGCCCGCCTCGATCCGGTAGCGCGCCGACTGGTGGCTGCGATGGCCCATGAAGATCTCGTTGAGCGCAAACAGGCGCTCGCCGGAGTCCAGCGTCGCCTCGACCATCGTGCGCCGCTCGACCGCGGCCGCGCCCGCCGCGCAGGCCGGCAGCAGCCGGGCGAGCCGCCCGAGCGGGGCGCGCGTCAGCACCCCGTCATAGAGGTCGGGCGAGGGATTGACGCCGAGCACCGGCTGGCCGTCGAGATATTTGGCGACATTGGCGACGAGGCCGTCCTGGCCGACCGCGACTATGACGTCCTCGGGGCCGAACAGGAAGCGGTCGAGGTCGGACCGCCTGGCCAGCGCCTGCCGCCAGTCGCCCGGCGTCGCCGCCCGCGCGGCGCGAAGCGCGTCGGCGAATTCCGCGTGGCGGCGCTCCGCCTCCTCGATCCGCTGCCCGCGCGTCTCGAGGAAGAAACGCGCCTGATCGCGCGTCGCATGGCGCGCGATCAGGCGTTCGTAGTCGGTCTCGCGGGTGACGAAGACCGCGCGCGGCGCATTGGTCGTCATCGCGCCGCGCTCACTTGGCCGGCGCGGCGGGCGCGGCCGCGCGGATCTCGCCGAGCAGCGAGGCGATGAGGTCGGGCGTCACGTTGACATGGTCGATCTTGGTCAGCTTGCCCGCGAGCTCGCGCGCGGCGAGGCCGTAGAGCACCGCGGCAGGCAGGTCGCGGTAGATCTCGAGCCGCGCCGTCTCGGTCTCCACCCGGGCGCCTTCGAGCGCGCGGATGCGCTCGGCCTCGGCCGCGGCCTCAATCTGCCGCGCCTCGGCGACGCCGCGCGCGCGACTGCCCGCGTTCTCCGCCTCCTGGGCGATCAGCCCGGTCTCGCGGCGCGCGAGCTCGACCTTGTTGGCGAGCTCGTTCTCGGCGATCGCGCGCTCCTTGTCGACGGCGAGCGCGCGCCGGGCGAAGGTCGCCTGGTCGGCCTTCTGCTGGAGCGATTCGAACGTCGGCGCCTGCAGCGCGCGTTCGAGTTCGCTCGACGGGGCGAGGCTGGTCAGGCGGACGGCGGCGACGCCGACGCCCATTTCGGCGAGCGAGGGATCGCCGGCGAGCGCTTCGGTCAGGCGCAGGCGCGGCGGCTCGAGCCCCGCGGCGAGGAGGTCGCCGACGGCGCCGTCGGCCAGATATTGCAGCGCCGCCTGGTTGGCGAGGCCGGCGATCCGCGCCTTTATCTGTTCGAGCGGCTCGCCGCGATGGCCGCCGCCGTCGAGCGCGATCGTGAAGTCGATCCGTTCGGCGAGCCGGTCGGGATCGACGATGCGCCAGGTCAGCGCGCCCTGCAGCGACAGCGCCTGGAAGTCGCGGCTGCGGCCCTTGACGAACAGGGTCAGCTCGCGGTCGTCCATCGGCAGTTCGGCGATGCTCGCCTTGTAGGGGAGGAACCAGAACGACAGGCCGCGCCCGCTGCGGCGCGTCTGGCCGTTGGCGTAGCTGATGACGTGGCTGGCGGCGTCGCTGCGCAGCCGCGCGAGGAAGCCGAAATTCGTGATCATGGCCATGATACGCTCCTACTGCTTTGGAATGGCTACCGGAATGGCGATGCGCCGCCGGCGGTAGAGCGCGGCGGGACGGAAGGCGGCGCCGGCCTCCTGGGCGCCGGTCGGCTCGAGCCAGCCCCGGTCGATCATCCGGCGACGGAAGGCCGGCTTGGCGAGGCGGACGCCCAGGATCGCCTCGTAAATGTCCTGCAGCTGGCGCAGGGCGAAGGTCTGGGGCAGCAGCGCGAAGGCGACGTCGGAATAGTCGAGCTTGCCGCGCAGCCGCAGCATCGCGAGGCCGAGGATTTCGGCGTGATCGAAGGCGAGCTGCGCGGACGGATCCTCCTCGACTTCGATCCCGGCCGGGCCGCCGGTCTCGCCGGGCCAGGGCGTGACGATGCGGGCGAGCCGCAACGCCGGCGCCGCGCGCAAGGCGTCGGCGAAACGCTCGGCGCCGAGCAGCGCCAGATGAGCGACCGAAACGACCCGCGCGCGCGGGTCGCGGTCGAGCGCGCCGAAGGTGTAGAGCTGCTCGACATAGGCCCCGGTCATCCGCGCCTTCTCGGCCAGGACGCGGCGGGCGGCGGCCTCGAGGCTCTCGTCGATCCGCACGAAGCCGCCGGGCAGCGCCCAGCAGCCGGCGAACGGCGGCTCGTCGCGGCGCATGACGAGCACGCGCGGCGCCGCGTCGACCACGCTGACGAGCACGAGGTCGACCGTGACCGAGGGGCGCTCGTAGCTGGCGGGATCGCGGGGGTCTGTGGGTTCTGCGCGGGTCATGGCGGGGCTCGGCGTTTCATCGCCATGTGTCTTATATGTGTTTTAGATATATGTCAAGCGCCCGGTTGGGAGCTCCGCTCGCCGGAGCCCGGCTCGACCGCCGCCTCGCGACGCCCTCGGCCGATGCGTCCTTGCTTCGTCAGCTGCCGATACCGGAACGCCCTACCCTCCCCTCCAGCGCCCGCGCCGCCGCCGCGACGCGCGCCTCGCGATCGGTGCGCGCGCCGGCGCCGCGCCGGCGCAGCGCGGCGACGACCTCGGCGGGCGCGGTTTCCGGCGAGCCGGCGTCGAACGGCGGCGCCGGCGCATATTCTAGCTGCAGCTGGATCGCCTGCGCGGCGGCGGCCCCGGCGAGTTCGGCGACCAGCGCGAGGGCGAAATCGATCCCCGCCGTCACCCCGCCCCCGGTCATCAGATTGCCGTCGCGCACGACCCGCTCCGGCGTCGGAATCGCGCCGAAGGCGGCGAGCAGATCATGCGAGGCCCAGTGGGTCGTGGCGCGCCTGCCGCGCAGCAGGCCCGCCGCCCCCAGCACCAGCGCGCCGGTGCATACCGAGGTCACGAACCGCGCCGAAGCGGCCTGACGGCGGACGAAGGCGAGCGTGATCTCGTCGCCGAGCAGCGGATCGATCCCGACGCCGCCGGGAACGCAGATGACGTCGAGCGGCGGGCAGTCGTCGAAGGTCGCGTCCGCAGCGAGCCGCAGCCCGGTCGCCGAGACGACCGGCGCGCGGTCCTTCCAGACCAGGCGCACGCGCGCCTCGGGCCAGCAGGCGAAGACTTCATAGGGGCCGGTGAGGTCGAGCTGCTGGACGGCGGGAAAGACGAGAAGGCCGATTTCGACGGGCATGGGCTGGTTCTCCGACAGGGGCTGGATCGGCGAAGTCTAGCCGGCTAGGCTCTGGCGGAAATGACAAACAGCCTGCAATTTTCGCCAAATCCGCGCGCGATCGAGCTGCTCGCCTACGATCGCGTGCAGCTGCTCGACGTCGCCGGCCCGCTCCAGGTGTTCGCGACCGCCAACGACCTGGCGCAGCGCGGCGGCGCGCCGCCGCCATACCGGCTCGCCGTCGTCGCGCCGGAGGCGCCGCAGACCGTCAGCTCGGCGGGCCTCGCCCTCGAGGTCGCGCCGCTGGCGCCGATCGACGCCCCGCTCGACACGCTGATCGTCGCCGGCGGCTATGGCGCCGCCGCAGCGAGCGCCGACGAGGCGCTCCTCGCCTGGCTGCGGGCGCGGGCGCCGAGGGCGCGCCGGGTCGTCTCCGTCTGTTCGGGCGCCTTCCTGCTCGCCGCCGCGGGGCTGCTGCGCGGACGACGGGTCGCGACCCACTGGGCGCGATGCGCCGAGCTCGCCCGCCGCCACCCCGATCTCGTCGTCGAACCCGACCCGATCTTCATCCGCGACGGCGACGTCTGGACCTCGGCGGGCGTCACCGCCGGAATCGATCTGGCGCTCGCGCTGGTCGAAGCCGATCTCGGCGGCGCCGCCGCGCTGGCGATCGCGCGCCAGCTGGTGGTCTTTCTCAAGCGGCCGGGCGGCCAGGCGCAGTTCAGCGCCGCCCTGTCGCTGCAGCGCGAGGGGGATCGGTTCGGCGCGCTCCACGACTGGATCGCCGGAAATCTCGGGGCGAGGTTGTCGACCGCGGCGCTCGCCGACCGAGCCGGGATGAGCGAGCGCACCTTCCTCAGGCGCTACCGGGAAGCGACCGGGGCCACGCCGGCCAGGACCGTCGAGCGGCTGCGCGTCGAGGCGGCGCAGCGCCAGCTCTGCCAATCCAGCGAAACCCTCGCGCGGATCGCCGCCCGCTGCGGCTTCGGCTCGCAGGACGCGATGCGGCGGGGGTTCCTGCGCGTCGCCGGGGTCCTGCCGCAGGCGTATCGGCGCCGCTTTTCCTTCGCGCCCGCGCGCTCGCGCTTGCTTCGACCGGCGGGCGCATTAGATTGGCGGTGAGACGCCGGCGCTCCCGCCCGCCCCCGCCGCCACGGTCATTTCATGACGTTCGTCGATTCCACCCAGCTGCACGGCCGCAAGAGCGGACACATCAAGCTGCACGGCCCCGAGGATTTCGAGGCCATGCGCAAGGCCGGGGCGCTGACCGCCGAGGCGCTCGACCTGCTGTGCCCGCTCGTGCGGCCGGGCGTCGCCACCGCCGCGCTCGACAAATTCGCGTTCGAATTCGCGATGGATCACAATGCCTATCCGGCGCCGCTGAACTATCGCGGCTATCGCAAGTCGATCTGCACCTCGATCAACCATGTCGTCTGCCACGGCATTCCCGACGACAAGCCGCTGCGCGACGGCGACATCCTCAACATCGACGTGACGCTGATCGTCGAGGGCTGGCACGGCGATTCCAGCCGCATGTATGTCGCGGGCGAGGCGCCGCGGCGCGCCCAGCGGCTGATCGACGTCACCTGGGAATCGATGATGCGCGGGATCGCAGCGGTGCGGCCGGGGGCGACGACCGGCGACATCGGCGCCGCGATCCAGTCCTACGCCGAGCCCGAACGCTGCTCGGTGGTGCGCGACTTCTGCGGCCACGGGCTCGGCCGGCTGTTCCACGACGAGCCCAACATCCTGCACTACGGCCGCCGCGGCGAGGGCGTGCCGTTGCGGCCCGGCATGTTGTTCACGATCGAGCCGATGATCAATCTCGGCCTGCCCGGGGTGAAGGTCCTGTCCGACGGCTGGACCGCGGTGACGCGCGACCGCTCGTTGTCCGCGCAGTTCGAACATACCGTCGGCGTCACCGAGGCCGGCGTCGAGATATTCACGCTGTCGCCGCGCGGCTGGGACCGGCCGCCCTATCCGCAATGAGCGCCGAGGCCGGCGTCGAGGCGCCGGCTCATTGGCTCGGCCATCGCGATCGGCTGCGCACGCGCCTGCTTGAGGCGGGCGCCGAGGCGCTCGCCGACTACGAACTGCTCGAGCTCGTCCTGTTTCGCGCGATCCTGCGCAAGGACGTCAAGCCGCTCGCCAAGACGCTCGTGGCGCGATTCGGCTCGTTCGCCGAGGCGATCGCCGCGCGCCCCGAGCGGCTCGCCGAGATCGCCGGCATGAGCCCGGGCGCGATCGCCGAATTCAAGATCGTCGAGGCCAGCGCCAAGCGTTTCGCCAGGGGCGCCGCCAGGAAGCGGCTGCCGCTGGGATCGTGGAGCGAGGTCGTCGACTATTGCCGGACCGCGATGGCCTTCGCCGACCGCGAGGAATTCCGCATCCTGTTCCTCGACAAGCGCAACGGCCTGATCGCCGACGAGGTCCAGGGCGCCGGCACGGTCGACCACACCCCGGTCTATCCGCGTGAAGTGCTGCGGCGCGCGCTGGAGCTTTCGGCCACCGCCGTCGTGCTCGTCCACAACCATCCCTCGGGCGACCCGACGCCCTCGACCGCCGACGTAAAGATGACGCTCGACATCATCGCAATCGCCGCCCCGCTCGGCGTCGTCGTCCACGACCATCTGATCGTGGGACGCCACGGCCATGCCTCGCTGCGCGCCCTGAAGCTGATCTGACCCCGCCGCGGCCGCGCGTCAATGCAGAAGCATGTCGGCGCAGACGTTGCGGATTTCGGCGGGCTTGATCAGCGCGGAATGGGCGACCCGCACCGAATGGACCGGCCCGTCGAGCTTCTCGCGCCAGAAGGCGAGAAATTTACGCAGGGCGGGAAAGCGCGGCGCGAGGTCGTATTCCTGCCAGACGTAGCTCTGCAGCAGCGCGGGATGATCGGGCAGTCGATACAGGATTTCGGCGGTCGTGAGGCTGAAACCTTCGAGCTGGCGCACGAAGTCCGGGGAAGCGACCATACGAGCCATAGCGCGAACCTCCTTGCTTTCGAGGTCGACGCCGCCCGCGCCGGGCGCAACGCCGCCGAGACCCCATTGCGCGCCGCAAGAAGTTAACGCGGAGTTAACCACACCGGCGGGAAAACCTTGCAACCCGTAAACCGACCTCCTCTCGCCGCTGATGCTTAGCAAATGATGGGCCACGAGGGCCCAGGACTCCAGGGGCGAGTTTATTGGCGGAAAGGATGAAATCAAGGGGCGAGGCGCGCCGGCATCGGTTCGGGCGCGCCCAGCGGCTCGAAACCCGCCGGCGCCGGCGCGGCGGCGGGCGGGTCGCGCGCCGGCCGCCCGCGCGGCGTCGCATCGACGGCGCGCGCGGCCAGATAGATCAGCGCGATGCCGACCATTGCGAAGGCCGCATCGAGCGCGAAATTGCGCGGCGCCGTCTCCGCGAGCACCTGCCAGAACGCGCTGCACAGCGAAACCAGCGCGAAGACCCACAGGCTGTTGCGGCCCAGCAGCGTCAGCGGCGCATAGAGGCGCAGGCCGCGCAGTCGCTCGACGATCCCCGAGGCGTGGACGAGGCAGGCGAGCGCGAGAAAATGGATCAGCCGCGCCATGCCCAGTTGCGACTTGTCGAGATCGAGCCGCCCGCGCAGGGCTTCGAGGGCCGCGTAGCGCGCGCCGCCGGGCGGCGACCACAGCCCGTGGGTGACGACGAGCGCGCTGGCGGCGACGACCGCGATCGAGGCGGCGACCAGCGGGCGCGAGACCGGAAACGGTCCGTGCCGCAGGCAGAGGCCGACGGCGATCCCGATCGCGAACAGGAACTGCCAGGCGAGCGGATCGAAGAACCAGGCGCCGGGCGCCGGCCAGTTGGGCAGGTTCCAGCCCTCGACGCGGACCAGCGCATAGAACAGCGCCGAGCCGGCGAGCATGACCCGCCAGTCGAGCGCCGCCAGCAGCAGCAGGATCGGCGCGCAGGCGATGAGGATCATGTAGAGCGGCAGGATGTTGAAATAGCCGAGCTGGTGGCCGAGCGAGACGAGGCCGAGCAGGCCGAGGCCGGGATTGTCGACGAACAGCTCGCGGCCGTGGACCGCGACGAGCGCTGGCTTCTCCGCCAGCGCGGCGCCGCTGAAGAAGATCGCCAGCGCGGCGAGCGAGAGGCCGATATGCGCGCCATAGAGCTTGAGCGCGCGCCGCGCCAGGGCGCACAGCGGCTTCAGCCGTTCGCCGGTCGCGAATCGCCCGCCATAGGCGAGCGCGATTGATACGCCGGAGAGAAAAACGAAGGCCTCGGCGGCGTCGGAGAAGCCGAAATTGCGCGGCGTCGCGGCCTCGAACACATTGCCCGGCATATGATCGACGAAGATCATGCACAGGACGCAGCCGCGCCAGAAGTCTATGCCGTCGATCCGCGCCCGCCGTTCCATGCCGCACCCGCCTCGATCCCCGATCGCAGCGGGGAACCGACATCGGACAGGAATGTTCCGGGAATATCGCTGCGCGGGAAATCAAGAAGTGTTGAACGCCCGCGGCGGCGCCCGGATCGCGGCGCCGTCACTTCACGGTCGACGCCGTCCCGGCGAATCGCGGCGCGGCCGCCCCGGCGAGCGGGCGTTCTCCGGGAGCCGCCACGAAGCTGGAATCGACGAAGACCAGCACGTCCTCGATGCTCCGGCGCCAGAGCGCCCAGACGTGGTCGCCGCCGGTGACGCGGAAATCGACGCCGATGTGGTCCGCCATCAGCGTCTGGTAGAGCGCGATCGAGCCGCGCCAGAGATCGTGGCTGTCGTGATCGCCGACCGTCAGGTAGATCGCGGGCAGCGCGGCGCCCTCGCCGATCCGTCGGGCCAGCAGGGTGAACACATTGGCCGCGTTGAACCGGCGCGGATCGAACGGCGCGCCGAAGGCGGCGCCGAAATGACCGCCCTCGGGCGGCAGATCGATCCCGCTGACCACGGTCGCCGGATCGACGCGGCGGAAATATTCCCCGGCGCGGCCGGAATCCGCCACCGGCAGGTTCTGCCAGATCGCGCCGGAAAGGCTCGCCGCGGCGACATAGCGGTCGGGCCGGGTCAAGGCGAGCCGCAGGGCGCCGAAGCCGCCCATCGACAGGCCGGCGATCGCGCGGCCGGCCCGGTCGGCGCGGACCGGATAGGCGCGCTCGATCGCGCGCGGGAGGTCGTCGAGGATCGCCGTCTGGTAATTGCCGGGACCGCCGACCTCGGCCGAATCGACATACCAGCTGTCGCCGGCGTCGGGCATGACCACCAGCATCGGCCCGACGCGGCGCGCCGCGATCAGTCGGTCGAGCGTCGCCTGGACGCCGCCCAGATTCGGCCAGTCGCGGTCGCAACCGTGGAGGCCGTGGAGCAGGTAGAGAACCGGCCAGCCGCCGGCCGGCGCCGGCCCGTCGGGCCGGTAGATCGAGACCTCGAGCGGACGGCCGAGCGCGGCGCTCGGCAGCGCGACCTCTTCGACCACGCTCGCCCGCGCGGCGACTGGCGCGCCCAGCAGGGCGAGGACGGCGAACAGGCGCAGAACGATCCTGGCGCGCGGGCGGGCGCGTCGGGGCGGCGGCTGGAACATGGAATCCCTTGGGGTTGTCGGCGCGATCAAACTCTCGCTACCCTGAGATCATAGCAGGATTCGGGCGCGAGTGGACCCCTGGAGGGGCGAGGCCGGGCCGCGCGGCCCTTTCGCCGCGCGGCGCCGCCATGATACAGCCCGTCCGGCTGCGTCGATCCCTCCCCCCGACCCTTGGCGACCCAACGCGATGGTGGACATATCAGTGCGTCTCGAACCCGAAACCCCCGGCGACGCCGAGGCGATCGAGCGGCTCAACGAGCGCGTGTTCGGCCCCGGGCGATTCGCCAGGACGGCCTACCGCCTGCGCGAGGAGGCTGCGCACGACCTGTCGATGTCCTTCGTCGCCCGGGTCGGCACCCTGCTCGTCGGCGCCAACCGGATGACGCCGGTCCTCATCGGCGAAACCCCCGCCCTGCTGCTGGGGCCGCTGATCGTCGAGCCGGTGTTCCGCTCGCAGGGGATCGGCGAGGCGCTGGTCGCGCGCTCGCTGGAGGCGGCGCGGGCGGCCGGCGGCAGACTCGCGATCCTCGTCGGCGACGAACCCTATTACGGCCGGCTGGGCTTCAAGCCCGCCCCGCCCGGACGGGTGAAAATGCCGGGGCCCGTCGATCCGGCGCGCGTGCTCTATTGCGAGATCGCGCCCGGCGGGTTCGAAGGGGTCGGCGGCGCGGTGGCGGGGCGGTAGCGGCGCGGGTCAACCGAGTTTCGGGGGGCGGTTTGCCCGCCGCGCGCGACGAGGCAGTCGCCTCACGCGACGATCGCGGCGCGGCGCAGCGCGGCGATTTCCTCGTCGCTCATGCCGAGTTCGGCGAGCACGCCCTGGGTATGCTCGCCGAGCCGCGGCGCCGCGGTCGGCGCCGCCATCGCCTCGCCGTCGAGCCGGATCGGCGCGCGCACCGAGGGGACGGTGCCGCCCGCAGCGCCGGTCGCCGGCAGATCGATCCGCATCCCGCGCGCGATCACCTGCGGATCGGCGAAGACCTGGGCGAGCGTGTTGATCGGCCCGGCCGGCACGGCGGCGGCCTCCAGCGCGGCGAGCAGCCCGGCGGCGGGAAAGCGCGCGCACGCCGCCTCCAGCAGCGCGACAAAGGCGGCGCGGTTGGCGACGCGATCGGCGTTGGAGCGGAACCGCGGATCCTCGGCGAGCCCGCCAAGGCCGAGGATCCGGCAGACATCCCATGTCTGCCGGTCGTTGCCCGCCGCGATGATGATGTGGCCGTCGGCGACGCGGAAGACCTGATAGGGCACGATGTTGGGATGGGCGTTGCCGAGCCTTCGCGGGGCAAGCCCGGAGACCAGATAGTTCAGCGCCTGGTTGGCGAGCACGCCGACCTGCACGTCCATCAGCGCCATGTCGACATAGCCGCCGCGGCCGGTGACCGCGCGCCGCGCGAGCGCCGCCTGGATCGCGACGACCGCATAGAGCCCGGTGAAAATGTCGGCGACGGCGACGCCGGTCTTCTGCGGCTCGCCGGCGGGATCGCCGGTGAGGTCCATGACGCCGCCCATGCCCTGGATCATGAAGTCGTAGCCGGCGCGCGCGGCATAGGGGCCGGTTTGGCCGAAGCCGGTGATCGAGCAATAGACCAGCCGGGGGTTGTCGGCCGCGAGGCTGTCAAAGTCGAGACCATATTTGCGCAGGCCGCCGGTCTTGAAGTTCTCGATCAGCACGTCGGCGCCGGCGGCGAGCCGGCGCACGATCGCCTGGCCCTCGGACTTGTCGAAATCGATGCCGACGGAGCGCTTGCCGCGGTTGCAGGCGTGGAAATAGGCGGCGTCGAGCCGCTCGCCCGCCGCGCCCGCGACGAACGGCGGCCCCCAGCCGCGCGTGTCGTCGCCGGCGCCGGGCCGCTCGACCTTGACGACGTCGGCGCCGAGATCGGCGAGCGTCTGCCCCGCCCAGGGGCCGGCGAGGATGCGGGCGAGTTCGAGAACCTTGAGGCCGGCGAGCGGTTTCAAAGCGGCGGCTCCATCACGCGGCGGCGGCCGCAGGCCGCTCAAGTGCCGCACAGCGAGCCCGAGCGCAACCCTCGCCAGGCGGGCCCGCGGCGCCGCATTTGGCGCGCCAGCGCAAGCCGCGGCCAGTGCGTCGGCCCGAACGGGCCCGCGATCGAGCGCTGACATCGCCGGCGGCAGGACGTCCGAAATCGTTAACGAGGCGTTAAGCGCGCGCGCCGATAGTTAATTCGACTTGGGCGCCTCGCACCCTCTTGCGTTTGTTCGCGCGGAGTGATCGAATCGGCGCCGCTGGGACCAAAGATTATGGAATTAAAGGACTTTCCGACCGTCACGCCGCGCGTCGAATGGCCGACGATCGCGTTGGCGGCGATCATCTACGGCATGTGGTTCGCGCTGACTCTGTGCTGGTACAAGCTGCCATTCTGGGCGCTGACGCTCGCAGGCGCCTGGACCACCGCCTGGCACATGAGCCTGCAGCACGAGATCATCCACGGCCATCCGACACGCAAGCGGTGGATCAACAATCTCATCGGTCAATGGCCGCTCGCGCTATGGTTGCCGTTCGAGAACTATCGCCACACCCATCTCGCCCACCACAACGACGAGCGGCTGACCGACCCGCTCGACGATCCCGAATCCTACTATTGGCGCCGGGAGGACTGGGACGGCCTGGGCCCGATCGGCCGCAGGATCGTGCGGCTGCAATCCCTGCTGATCGGTCGTCTGGCGATCGGGCCGCTGTGGGCCTGCGCGATGCTGTGGAAAGGCGAGGCCGCCGCGGTCGCAGCGGGAAGGCGGCGGGCGATCCGCAACGTGGCGGCGCATCTGGCGGAAGCGACGCTCGTCCTGGCGTGGGCGGTCGGCGTCTGCGGCATGCCGCCGCTGACCTATCTCTTCTGCTTCGCCTATGCGGGAACCTCGCTCGCGATGGTGCGCTCGTTCGCCGAGCACCGCGCCGCCAGCCTCGTCGAGCGGCGCACCGCGATCGTCGAGCGCTCGTGGATTCTCGGGCCGCTGTTCCTGTTCAACAACCTGCACCTCGCCCATCACCTGCGCCACACCATGCCGTGGTACGCGCTGCCGCGCTGGTACGCGGCCAATCGCGCGGCGCTGATCGCGCGCAACGGCGGCCTCGTCTATAATTCCTATGGCGACGTGTTCCGCCGCTACTTCGTGCGTCCGCACGATCAGTCGCTGCATCCGCACCGCGCGCCGCCGCCGGAATAGCGGCGGGCCTCGTGGAGCGGCGGATGAATCCTGCCCAGGCGGGCGCGCCCGTCGGACCCGCGGCGACGGCGCCGCTGGTCGCCTCGCTCGGCATGTATGATTTCGCGTGGCTCGCGGAGGCCAATGACGCGCTCTGGGCGGGGATCGCCGCGCGGCTGCGCGCGCGCGGCGTCGCGGCGCCGGCGCGCCTTTCGCGCGGCGCCGAGCTCGCCGCGCTGTGGCGCGATCCCGGCCTCCTCTTCGGCCAGACCTGCGGCTATCCCTATGTCACCGCGCTGCGTGGCGCCGTGGCGCTGGTCGCCACGCCGATCTACGCCTTTCCCGGCTGCGAAGGCGCCGAGCATTGCAGCTTCGTCGTCGCGCGCGCGGGCGATTCGCGCCGCGCCCCCGCCGATTTCGCCGGCGCCCGGGCGGCGATCAATGCGCGCGACAGCAACAGCGGCATGAACCTGTTCCGGGCGACGATCGCGCCGCTCGCGCGCCGAGCCTGCTTTTTTGCGGCGGTGATCGAGACCGGCTCGCATCGCGCGAGCCTCGAGGCGGTCGGCGCCGGCGCGGCCGATCTCGCCGCCATCGACTGCGTCAGCTTCGCGCTCATCGCCGCCGGCCGGCCCGAGCTGGTCGCCAGGGTCGAGATCGTCGCGCGGACGCCGCGCGCGCCCGCCCTGCCGTTCGTCATGAGCGCCGCGCTCGCCGGCGGCCGGCTCGACGTCGTGCGCGGCGCCCTGTTCGCCGCGCTCGACGACCCCGCGCTCGCGCCCGCGCGGGCGAGGCTCGGGCTGGTCGGCGCAAAGGTCCTCGGCGAGGCTGATTATGAGCGGATCGCGGAGATCGAGCGGGCGGCGGTCGCGGCGGGCTATCCGGCGCTGGCGTGACCGGCGGACCGGCCAAGCGGCGCGCGAGGCGCGCCGGGGCTGGTCGCGCGGGCGCGATTGTGATCGGTTGAGGCTTTGGCGCCAGGAAAGCCTCGCATGGTCCAGGGTGTCGCGATCCTGCTCGTCTGCCAGCTCGTCGGCGAGGCCGCGGCGCGCGGGCTCGGGTTGCCCGTGCCGGGGCCGGTGCTCGGCCTCGGGCTGCTCGTCGCCGGCCTGTGGGCGTGGAACCGGCTGTGGCCGTTCGACGATTCGGCGTTGCTGGCCGGCGACCTCGGGCGCGTTTCGGGCGCGTTGCTCGCCAGCCTGTCGATCTTCTTCGTGCCCGCCGGCGTCGGCGTCGTCCAATATCGCGGGCTCATCGGAACCTGGGGGCTGGCGCTCGGCGTCGCGCTGGTCGGCTCGACGCTGGCGACGCTGATCGTCACGGCCGGCGTGTTCGTCGCGGTCAAGCGGCTCGGCGGCGGGGCCGCCCAATGATCCCGCCCAGCCTCTGGGTCTATCTGTCGACGACGCCGCTGTTCTGGCTGACGGCGACCGTCGTCGCCTGGTTGATCGCCGACGCGCTCGCCCATGCCGCGCGGCGCAACCCGCTCGTCAATCCCGTGCTGATCGCGATCCTGCTGATCGCCGCGCTGCTGAAGGCCACCGGCGCCGACTACCAGACCTATTTCAACGGCGCCCAGTTCGTCCATTTCCTGCTCGGCCCCGCCACCGTCGCGCTCGGCGTGCCGCTCTACCGCAATCGCGCGCTGGTGCGCCGCAACCTCATGCCGATGATCGCCGCGCTGCTGGCCGGCTCGGTCGTCGCGCTCGCCTCGGCGGTCGCCATCGGCGCCGCCTTCGGCGTGCCGCACGCCATCCTCGTCTCGCTGGCGCCCAAGTCGGTGACCGCGGGCATCGCCATGGCGGTGTCCGAGCGGCTCGGCGGCATCCCGTCGCTGACCGCGGCGCTGGTGATCGCGACCGGAATCATCGGCGCGATCATGGTGACGCCGCTGATGAACGCGCTCGGCGTGCGCGACTATGCGGCGCGCGGTTTCGCGGCTGGCCTCGCCGCCCATGGGGTGGGAACGGCGCGCGCGTTCAGCGTCGATCCGATCGCGGGAACCTTCGCCGGCATTGCGATGGGGCTCAACGCCATGATGACCGCCGCGCTGGCCCCGCTGCTGCTGCCGATGATTCTGTGACGCCGCCTGTCGTCAGGCGAACCGGCGCCAGAACCTGTTGATCGCTTCGACCTGCAAGGACCAGCCGAGCATGGCGGGCGTCAGCAGCATCAGCGCGGCGGCCTGGGTCAGGTCGCGCCCGGGCGCGAGGTCGGCCGCGACGGCGGGCGCTCGCGCGGGCGAAGGCGCGGCGGTCGCGGCCGGCGCCTCCCTGCGCTCCACCCATTGGTCCGACGCCGAACCGCCGCCCTCCTCGGCGAGCGGGGCGTTCGGCGGCGCCAGCGCATCGGCCGGAGCGCGCGCCGGCGCCGGCTTGGCTTCGACGGGACCGGGATCGCGCGCCGGCATCTTGAACGGGACGGTCTTCTTGCTCATGCCGCTTTCCTTTCGTTCGCGCCACGGATGTGGTCGGCGAGTTCGTTCATCTCGCGCGCGGCCTCGCCGCCGGGGGCGGTCTCGACGACGGCGAGCCCGCGCGCCGCGCTCTCTGCATAGACGATGCGCTGACTCAGCATGGCGGGGAGGACGGGAACCTCCTCGAACTGGGCGAGCGCGGCCGCCGCGTCGCGGCCGATCGCGGTGCGGGCGATCTTGCGATTGATGACGAAGGCCGCCTTCAGGCCGGGCTTGAGCTGGCGCGCCTCGCGAATCAGCTGCACCGTATCCGCCGCCGCCCAAACGTCGTAGGGCGAGGGCTGGACCGGGACCAGCACGAGATCGCTGGCGAGGATCGCCGAGCGGCCGAGTTCGTTGACCCGCGGCGCGCCGTCGATCATCACGAAATCATAGTCGCGGGCGAGCGTCGGCAGGTCGCGGTGCAGGCTCGGCTTGGCCATGCCGACGACCGGGAACAAGGGCTCCTTCTCGCGCGCGCTCGACCAGGCGAGCGCGCTGCCCTGCGGATCGGCGTCGACGAGCAGCAGGCGGGCGCCCGATCTGGCGAGCGTCGCGGCGAGATTGACGGCGAGCGTCGTCTTGCCGACCCCGCCCTTCTGATTGAGAACGCCAACGATCATCGCGTCGCATCCTTCGGATCTTCCGCCCCGACGCTTCGCTCCCGACGCGACGATCCCACAACGGCGGCGCCGCGGCAAGACATGGCGCGCCGCGCTACTGCGCCGGCGTCGGGGCGGTCTCGTCCTGTTGGTCGAGGCCGCGCGCCGGCGCGTCGGCCGCCCGCCAGTCGCGCCCGCCCGCGCGCAGCGAGGCAACCTGCAATTCGCCCTTCGGCTCGGTCCAGTCGGGCGCGACGACTATTTCCCCATCGACCATCGACAGCCCGACGAGCGCATAGGCGGCCGACAGCATGCGCGCCGCCGAACCCGTGTACCAGGACCAGCCGCCGCGCCCGTCGTGGCCGTAGCCGTCGTAGATGTCGGCGGGCTGCTGGTTGGGCGAGAGCCCGTAGCGGGCGATATTGTCGGGATCGGTCTTCTTCAGCGGCGAGATTTTCTCGAAAATCGTGAACGCGCGCGCGGCCAGGCGCGCCGCGCCCGCCGCGTCGCCGGCCGCGCGCGCCTGGCTCGAAAGCCGCACGAATCCGTCGACGATCCACGAGGCGCCATGGCTGTACTGGCCGCCGTTCTCGCGCACGCCGGGCGGATAGTCGGCGATGCGGCCGGGATAGGGCGAGGAATGCTCGAAGAACGGCCGCTCGGTCAGCAGGATTCGGTTCCTGCGCTCGATCCCCTTCAGACCGCCCTCGATCGCCGCGACGCCGCGCGCGAAGTCGACCGCGCCGGAATGGGCGGGCCAGCCGGTCGTCATCGCGTTGGGCATGGCGAGCGGCTCGCCGTCGTCGGCGAAGTCGAGCGCATAATGGGTTCCCTGCCAGCCGACGTCGAGCGCCCCGCGCAGGGCCAGCCGCGCGGCTTCGCAGCGCTGCGCGAACGGCGCATCGCCCTTGGCCCGGGCGAGCGCGACGAAGCGCGTCAGCACGTCGTAGAAGAAGAAGCCCATCCAGACGCTGGTGCCGCGCCCTTCGCGGCCGAGCGCATCGATGCCGTCGTTCCAGTCGCCGGCGCCGAGCAGCGGCAGGCCGTTGGCGCCGATATGGCGCAACGTATAGTCGATCGCGCGCCGGCAATGCTCGTAGACGTCGCCGCTCTCGCGCGACGGGCGCGGCGCGAGCACCCAGGTGTCCTCGCCATCGGGGACCGCCTGACCCTCGAGATAGGCGACGGTTTCGTCGAGCACGCCGAGATCGCCGGTGGCGGCGACATAGCGCGACAGCACGTAGGGCAGCCAGAGATGGGGATCGCTCGCCTTGGTCCGCTGGCCGAGCCCGGTCTTGCCGTTGGGCGCGCGGTGCCACCATTTGAGCACGTCGCCCTCGAGGAACTGCTGGCCGGCGTGGAGCACGATCTGCCTGCGCGCGAGCCGGGGCTCGATGAAGATCAGCGGCAGCACGTCCTGCAGCTGATCGCGGAAGCCGAAGGCGCCGCCGCGCTGCTGCGGGCCGACGCGGCCGAACAGCCGCGAGGCCATCGTCTGGTAGGGCAGCCAGGTGTTGACGAGCCGGTCGAAATCGGGGCGGTTGGTGGTGACGCGGACCTTGCCGAGCGTCTGCGCCCAATGCCGGCGCGTCGCGGCCAGATGCGCCTCGACCTCGGCCACCCCGGCCGCGCGCGCGGCGTTGAGCGCGAGCGTGCGGTCGGCGGCCTGGCCGATGACGATCGCGATCGTCGTCTGCGCGCCCGGCGCGATCTCGATGTCGCGCGAGAACGCCGCGACCCGGCGGCCGTCGTCGGGCTGCGCGAGGTCGGGCGCGCCGGTCTCGACGAGGACCGGCGAGACGATGTTGCGTCCCGGGCCGCCGAAAAATCGCGTGCGGATCGTCTCCTTCACGGGATCGAACAGGCTGGTCGCGACGAAGGCGACGCCGCGGTGAAAATCATTCTTCGGGTTTTCGAACATCAGGACATCGTCGACCATCGTGGTCCTGATCACGTAGCGCGTCGCATTGGCGTCCTCGCCGAGCACGATGTCGAAGAACGGCGTGACGCGCAGGCGCAGCGCCGCGGCGCCGCGGTTGCGCAGGGTCAGCAGCCGCATGTCGCCGGGATAGTCGGGCGGAACGAACACGCAATATTCGGATTCGAGCGCGCCGCGCGTCTTGCGGAAGGTCGCCACGCCCGGCTCGAAAGTCACCGCATGGGCGGCGTCGTCGCGCTGGAACGGCGCGAAGCCCGGCGCATCGACCTCGGCCGACTCGAGATCGCGCAGGTAGATCGCCTGGCCCGGCAGCGGCGTCGTCACGCTGTCGAAGCGGTACGGCGTCAGCCCGTTTTGCTGGGCGTTGCCGACGAACGAATAGACGGCGCCGTCATTGGACACGACCGCCCCGGCGCCCTGTTCGTTCGCCATCACATGCGCCCAGGGGCGCGGCGTGCGATGGGTCAGGCGCAATTCGACGCCGTCGGGCGAGAAGCCGAACGGCCACCGGTCGGGCAGTGCGAAGGTCGGCTCGACCGAGCGGCTGTGATGGACGCGATGGGCGAGTTCGGGCTGGCCGATGCGCGGCAGGTCGAGACGCTCGGCGATGAGGTCGGCCGCCGCCCGCTCGTTGTCGGCGATCCCGGCGATGAACTTGATCTCCTCGACTCCGCCGGCGGCCAGATCGACCTCGAGCGTCAGGCTCGCCGCGGGGTCGAAGCTCCACAGCTTGCCTTCGTCGTCGGTCTTGCGCCAGCGCCCCTTGCCGATTCCGGTCGGATTGGCGAGCGAGCCTTCGCCGATGAAGCGCGCGCGCGAATCCTCGTAGCCGACCAGCCGCGCGTTCGACGATTGCGGCCGCGCGGCGAAGAAGGCCATTTCGCAGCGCCCGGCGCGCGGCGAGCGCAACAGGCGGTTGCGCGCGAGAATCGCGTTGAGCCGCGCGATGAAGAACGTCTCGACATGCATGCCGGCGAAATCGAGATCGCGCGCATAGGCGCCGGTCTCGTGGACGGCGAGCTCGGAGAAACTGGTCAGGCGCAGGCGGCGCGCGCGCCCGGACCGGTCGGCGAGCCGGATCCGCCAGACGAGGACCGCGCCCTGGACGTCGGGGCCGACTTCCATCGAGGCGGCGAGGCCGTCGATCTCGTTTCGAATCGCCAACGTGCTGGCGCTCGTCTCCTCGACGGCGTAGGCGCCGGCGCGGCGCGCCGGCTCGTAGCCGATCGACCAGGGCGCCGCACCCTCCTCGCATAGGTAGAAGAAGGCGCCGCGCGCCTGGAGCGGATCGAGCGGCCGGCGCGTCAGGTCGATCGCGAAACTGTCGCGCGCGGCGCCCAGCACGAAGGCCGCGCCCCGTCCGTCGCGCCACAGCTCGACGCCGACGGCGCCGTTGTTGACGGAGAAGCTGCGCGGCAGATCGTTCAACGCGTCGGGCGCGCCCGCCAGCGCCGGGCCGGCGCGGCCGAGCCGCGCGCGCGCGCGGCTGGCGATCAACAGCGCCGAGAGCGCGATCGCGACGCCCGCCGCGCCATAGGCGACGGCGAGCGTCCGCACGGCCTGCGACAGCGGGCCGCCGGCGTTGCGCAAGGCCTCGGCCCCGGTCCAGGCCTGGTCCCAATCGGCGCCGCGCGGAATGTAGAAGGGGATCAGCAGCGGCGCCCAGGTCGCAAATTTCCGGATCCCGTCGGGAATGGCGCGGGTGCGCTGGGGATGGCCGAGAAAACGCCCCGCCGCCTCGTCGAGGCGATCGCCGCCGACGAAGGTGAGGTTGACCAGCGTCGCCACCCGCAGGCCCATGTGGTCGAACCAGATGAGGACGCGCAGCCAGTCGAAGGCGAGCAGGCCAATGAAGATCGCCAGGCTGAACGCCCGGAATCCGGCGTCGGGCAGGCCGATGTCGGCGCCGATCGCGACCAGCGAGCGGACCGCGCCGTCCTGGTTGTACCATGTCGGGTCGGGCGACTGGCGCAGGAAGGAATTGATGATCGGCGACATCCACAGGCCCCAGCGCATGACGCGCACCGCCTGTTCGACGAGGCCCTCGAGTCCGCCGGCGCTGAACAGCCCCTTGATCGGCCGCAGGCTGCGCTCCATCAAGGCCGACAGCAGCGCGAAATTGACGCTGAACAGCGGCGCGGCGATCGACCAGTTGATCACCCCCGCGAGCGATTCCGAGTAGAACAGGCGCACCCCGCCGGCGACCTCGCCTAGGTTGATCTGGCCGTATTTGTTGAACAGCGGATAGACGTGATAGTCGCCGAGCGCGCGCCCGGTGAGCCGGTAGTTGACGTCGGCATAGGCCCAGAACTTGGCGACGACGACGTTGATCTGGGCGGTGTCGAAATACCAGCCGAGCGCGCCGGCGACGAACCCGCCGAGCGCGAAGCCCAGGCCGTAGAGCCGCCAGGTCTGCAGCCGGCGCCGCTCGCCGGCGGCGATGCGCAGCGCGTCGAAGGCCAGATCGACGCCGCCGTAGGCGAGCGCGCCGACCGCGGCCATCGCAAGGAACCGCGCGCCGCCGCTCGCCTCGCTGAGGCCGGCCGCCAGCGCCCAGGCGCTGCCGAGGCCTGCGACGACGCCGCGCGCATAGGCGCGCGGATCGCGATAGCTGCGGTAGAGTCGGCCGAAGAATGGCGGCGTGCCGTCGGCGCTGCCGACGAGCGTCTGCGCGAGCGGAAACGCCAGGGCGCCGAGCACGGGCCCGAGCACGACGGCGTTCGCCTTCAGGAAGGCGACGAATTCCGGCTCGCGCAGCGGCAACGCCAGCGCGAGGACGAGGAACATGAACACGCCGCCGTAGATCGCGCCCTTGATCAATCCGGTGCGCCAGTGGCCATAGGCGTTGCGAAAGGTCGGCGGCCTGCCGTTGAGGAGATCGAGCGTCAGGCCGGTCATCACGTAGACAATCGTCCACAGGCCCGATTGCGCGAGCGCCGACAGGACGGCGCCGACGGCGATCGCAACGACAGGCTCGGCGAAGCCTTGCGCCAGATTGGCGATGAGCGGCGTCAATGCGCCGAACGCGGCGCCGAAGAACGCGAGCGCATGGAGCTTCGGACTGGCCTTGGCGTGGCCGACGCCGATGATCGAATAGGCCAGGACCATCGCCTCGGCGGCGAAAAACAGCACCGCGCCGCGCCCGACCGCGACCTGGCCCTGGAACGAGCGCGGCAGATCCGGGCTCAGCAGCGCGCCGAGCTCCTGCATGTGCCAGTCCGCGCCGAGGGCGACGATCAGGTTGAACAGGAACGGAATGGCGATCAGGCCGACCGATTCGACCGCCAGCAGGCCGCGGTAGCGGCTCAGCAACGCGGCCAGCGATCCGACGAGATAGATCGCGTAGGCGATCGAGGCGCCCGCGAAGTTGAAATGCGCGACGTCGATCCACGGTCCCGGCAATTGCCAGAACCCGGCGTAATCATTGCGCATATAGGCGAATGTGGCGAAGGCGAACGCGTCGAGCGCGATCTGGGCCGGTGAGAACGGCTCCAGCCGCAGCCCGAACCGCCACAGCGAGAGGCCGCCGGCCCCGAGCAGCGCCGCCGCCGGCCAGAACTGGAGGGCGAGCGAAGCCCAGATCCCGCCGGCGATCAGGATCGCGCCCGCTGCGACGATCGGCAGGGCGAGGCTCGTTCCTTTGGCTGCCGCTGAAGTCATTTCGGCGTCTCCAGCGCCCGCGATCGAATCGATCGCGCGCGTCCACCGTTCCGCAAATCGCCCTCGGAAGGGAAACTGGGCCCCGGCAGGGCGCCCGACGCGAACCGCCGGCGGCATGTCGGGCGGCCTCAACGGGGCGCCGCGCCTAACCGGACCGCGCTCCCCGGACGACGCGGCGAGGCTTGCATGAGCCAGCGATCTCCTGTCAACTCATATTGGCGATGGCGCGTGAAATGTTTGTCTGCGCGCCGACGCCAGGCCATTCGCCCGAAGCTCGTCGACTGAGCGCGGCAAGCGATGCAAGAGTGCAATCGCGCGGGGCCAACGGGAGGAGCGAATCGATGCCGGAGATCGAGAAGCGAACCATGGGCAAGGTGACGTGGCGGCTCGTCCCGTTCCTTATGCTCTGTTACTTCATCGCCTATGTCGATCGCGTGAACATCAGTTTCGCCGGGGGCTCGATGAGCAAGGATCTCGGCCTGTCGGCGGGGGCGTTCGGCGGCGCGGCGGGCATTTTCTTCATCGCCTATTTCTTCTTCGAAGTGCCCAGCAATCTCGCGCTCGATCGATTCGGCGCGCGGCTGTGGATCGCGCGCATCATGTTGACCTGGGGGCTGATCACCGGCGCGCAGGCGTTCGTGGTCGGCGAATACAGCTTGAACTTCGTGCGCCTGCTGCTTGGCGCGGCGGAAGCGGGCTTCTTCCCCGGCGTCATCTTCTTTCTGACGCTGTGGTTCCCCGCGGCCTACCGGGCCCGCATCGTCGGCTGGTTCATGTTCGCCATTCCGATCTCGACCGTGATCGGCGCGCCGATTTCCGGCCTCATCCTCAATCTCGAAGGCGTGGCCGGCCTGCACGGCTGGCAATGGATGTTCATTCTGGAAGCCCTGCCGGCGCTGCTGATGACTCTGGCCGTCCTCTACTACCTGACGGATCGGCCGCGCGAAGCCCATTGGCTGCATCCGGAGGAAAGCGAGTGGCTGCAGACGCGGCTGGACGCCGAACGCGCCAATCGCGAGCGGCACGGCCAGATGTCGTGGCTCCGCTCGATGCTCGACGTGCGCGTGATCGCGCTCGGCTTCGTCTACATGGGCTGCAACATTCCCCAATACGGGCTGAGCTTCTTCCTGCCGCAGATCGTCAAGGGTTTCGGCGAATTGAGCAACTTCGAGGTCGGCCTGGTCACCGCGCTGCCCTATGTCGTGGGCGCCGCCGGCATGCTGCTGTGGAGCCGCCACTCGGACCAGACGGCCGAGCGCAAATGGCATGCCGTGATCCCGCTCGGGATCATCGTCATCGGCCTCGGGCTCGCCGCCGTGATGCCGACTCCGCTGACCAAGATGATCTTCCTGTGCGTCGCCGGATTCGGATTCTTCTCCGTGCTGCCGGTGTTCTGGACGCTGCCGACGACCTTCCTCACCGGCACGGGCGCGGCGGCCGGCATCGCCGCGGTCAATTCGATCGGCAACCTCGGCGGTTTCTTCGGCCCCAGGGTGTTCGGCCAGCTCAAGGACGCGACCGGCGGCGATTTTGCGAGCCTGATGTTCCTGGCCGCCTGCGCGATCATCGGCGCCGCGATCGTCCTCGTCCTCGGCCACAATCCGGCGCTGGAGCGGCCGGCCGCGGACGCGCCGGTCAGACAGGGCGCCTGACGCCCCGGGACGGCCGATGGGGGGCTTTCCTTCTCCGGCAAAGCGGGAGAAGGAAGGCGGCGCCAGTCGCCGCAACGCCATCCCGGGTCGCTCATGCCCAAGCCAAAGTCGAAATCGCCCGCCGGCCTGACCCATCTCGGCCATCTCTCCGCGCAGCCGGAGCGCCCGCACGCGTCGATTCTCGAACGCGTCGCCAATCCGCATTCCGACGCCGACTATGTCGCGCGCTTCACCGCGCCCGAATTCACCTCGCTGTGCCCGGTCACCGGCCAGCCCGACTTCGCGCATCTGGTGATCGACGTGGCGCCGGATCGCTGGCTCGTCGAATCGAAGTCGCTCAAGCTCTATCTCGGCAGCTTCCGCAACCATGGGGCCTTTCACGAGGATTGCACGGTGCGGATCGGCAAGGAGATCGCCGATCTGCTGGAGCCGCGCTGGCTGCGTATCGGCGGCTATTGGTTCCCGCGCGGCGGGATTCCAATCGACGTGTTCTGGCAGACCGGCGCCCTGCCGAAGGGGGTGTGGGTCCCGGACCAGGGAGTCGCCCCCTACCGCGGCCGCGGATAGACCCGCTCACGCCGCGAGTCGGCGCCGCAACCGGTCGAGCTTGCCGCGCAGCCCGGCTCCCGCGCCGTGGCCGCGGGCCGGCTGCGGCGCGCGGTCGGCGAGCGCATAGGTGCATTTCATCAGATGGTCGGCCAGCGCCTGCCGATCGGCGAGATGGGCGATTTCCGCGAACGGGATCGGGGCGCCGATCGCCACCGGCAGGGTCGTCCCGATCCGGGTCTTCACCTCGTGAAACAACAGGGAAAGCCGCAGGGTCTGGCTGACATGGCTGGCGATCTGGAACAGGCGGCTGTTCTGGCCGCCGAACCATATCGGCGCCACGGTCGCCCTGGAGCGCTGGATCAGCTGGGCGACGAAGGGCCGCCAGGCCGAGTCCCTGGCGGGGCGGAAGCCGAGACGATCTGGCGCCGTCGAGACCGCGCCCGCCGGAAACACCACCACCGCGCCGCCCCGGTCGAGTTGGGCGCGCGCGGCCGCGCGCGACCTCAGATTCATCGCACGCGCCTCGGGCGTGTCGGAAAAATCGATCGGCAGCACGTAGTCGCGCACTTCCGGCGCGCGCATCAACACCGCGTTGGTCAGCACCAGGAAATCGGGCCGCACCTTGTGGACGAGCCACGAAATGACGATCCCGTCGAGGACGCCATAGGGATGATTCGCGACGAAGACCGTGGGACCGCTGCGCGGCAGCCGGGTCAGCGCCAGCTCGTCATGAACCACGTCGAGCGCGAGCGAACGGACAGCGGCGGACCAGAAGCTCTCGCTGGGGCGGGGATGGCGCTGGTTGTCGAGATAGAGGCGCTTCAGCGCGGGCTGGCCGGTCGCCCGTTCCACCAGCCGGATGAGCCGCCGCTTGACGGGCGGATCGGCCGGCGTCGCATAGCTGAACAGGTAATCGTCCATGACGCCCGCATAGCCGCGACGCATGACTGGACAATGACGCCGGCCGGGGCGCGGTTCGCGGCGCCCGGATTCACGGCCGACGCTTGGCGAGGCGATCGAAAGCCAGGAGTTCGCCGATCAGCGCCTCGAAATCGCGCAGCGGCACCATGTTGGGCCCGTCCGACGGCGCGCGATCCGGGTCCTGATGCGTTTCGATGAACACACCCGCCACGCCGACGGCGACCGCCGCGCGCGCCAGCACGGCCACGAATTCGCGCTGGCCGCCCGACGAGGCGCCCTGCCCGCCCGGCTGCTGGACCGAATGGGTGGCGTCGAAGATGACGGGCGCGCCGGTCTCCCGGGCCATGATCGGCAACGCGCGCATGTCCGAGACCAGAGCGTTGTAGCCGAAACTGACGCCGCGCTCCGTCACCAGCACGTCGGTCCCGCCGGCCGCGGTCAGTTTGGCGACGACGTGCTTCATGTCCCATGGCGCGAGGAACTGCCCCTTCTTGACGTTCACCGCCCGGCCGGTGCGTGCGGCGGCGACCAGCAGGTCGGTCTGGCGGCACAGGAACGCTGGGATCTGCAGCACGTCGACCACGCGCGCGGCGAGCGCGCATTGTCCGGCCTCGTGCACGTCGGTCAGCACGGGCAGGTCGAGCGATTCACGAATCTCGGCGAAGATGGGCAGCGCTTGCTCGAGCCCGACGCCGCGCTGGCCGGCGCCCGAGGTGCGGTTGGCCTTGTCGAACGACGTCTTGAACACGAGACCGACGCCGAGTTTGCGCGCGATCGCCGCGAGCGCGCCCGCCATCTCCAGCGCATGGGCGCGGCTCTCGAGCTGGCAGGGGCCGGCGATCACGGCGAGCGGCAGGTTGGCGCCGAACCGGACAGCGCCGGCGCCGCGCCCGGCCTCGACGATCGGATTGGTTGGCATGGCACCTTTCCGCCTGGCCCCGCCTCGCCTGCAATCGCGCAAGGCGCCGAGTGCGCTTCAATCGCCGGCGACGGGAGACTTATCGCTCCGCGGGCAGTCGAAGCAAGCCTGGGCCGCACGACCGGCGTCCCGAATCGACCGCGCCTTTCGACCGCGACGGTTCTGACCTCGTCGCGCGGCCGCCTCGGCGCTATTCCTGCACGGTCGCGAGCGGCTCGTCGGGAACTGCGGACTGGACCGGCCCCGGCCCTGCGCCGTCGCGCTGGTAAATGTCCGGGCGGAACTGGACGACGCCATCCGGCGTCGCCCAGGCGGTCACGTAGACCCAATAGACGTTGACCGGCTTGACGAGGGTGACATCCAGACGCTGGCCGGATCGAATGACGTCGTCGATCTGGTCGCGCGACCAGCCGGGCGTGTCCTTCAACAGCCAGGCGACATAGTCGCGCACGTCCTGAACGCGCACGCAGCCGGACGACACGAAGCGGAAATCGTCGCCGAATATGCCCTTCGAGGGCGTGTCGTGCATATAGACGCCGTAGGGATTGGGAATGTTGACGCGGACGAAGCCGAGCGAATTGATGTCGGCGCCGGTGTCCTGCCGGTATTTGTAGTTGGTGGCGTCGAGCGAATTCCAGTTGATCGTCTGCGGATCGACCTCCTGTCCCTCCTTGTTGAAGACGCGGATCTTCTCCTCGGTCAGATAGGTCGGATCGGCCTGCATCTTGGGGATGAGGTCCTTCTTGATCAGCGAGGCCGGCACCGTCCAGAACGGGTTGAAATTGATCTGGGTCGCCTTGGCCTGCATGATCGGCGACTGGCGATCGATCTTGCCGACGCCGGCGACGTGGTGGGAATAGACGACGTCGTTCTCGACCGTCTCGACCGCCGCCGCCGGGATGTTGACCATCACGAACCGCTCGCCCAGATTGCCCGAAAAGGCCCGCAGGCGGACGATGTTGATCTGGAGCTGCTGAAGCCGCGCCTCGGCGGAGATGTTGAGTTCGGCGAAAGTCTGCTCGGCGACGACGCCGGTCTGGCTCAGCCCGTGACGGGCCTGGAACCGCTTGACCGCCGCCTCGACGAACGAATCGAAGACGGCGCCTGCGCCGGCGACTGGATCGAGATCGCCCGACACGATCAGCCGGCGGCGCAGATCCTGCACCGCCCTCGACTTCACGCCGATCTTCAATTCAGCGCCGGACGGCACCGGATTCCAGCCGCCCTGAGCGACGATGCCCTGGTACTGGGTGATCGCGGCTTCCGTCGCCGCGAGCGTCTCGGGCGACAGGACCGGGGTGGTTTCGCGGTCGACGAGGAGGCGCGGCGACGCGTCCCAGGATTGCGGCCATTCGGCCTGGGACGACCTGTCCGCGTCCGGCTGCTGGGCCAGAGCCGCAGATCCCGTCAAGAGAGCCGCCGCCGCGCAAGTCGTCGCCGCCAGCAAAATTCGGCGGATGCCGCGCGTGGATTCGGATTGCTTCATCGACAGGCAGGCCCCAGTTCAAGTCTCGCCATTGATATCCCCTGCCTTCCCGGAGCCCCGCCGTCCGGCGGGTCTCGATTAGGCAGGGTCCCGGGCGCCGACTGCGCTTCGATCCCGGTCAGTCCGACATCGCGCGCAATTTCGGGCGCTTGCAAGGGCGAAAGGAGGGGAGCAGTCGGGCGATTTTATGGCTTGCGGCCCAGGGCCGCGGCGCAATCGGCCGATCACGAAGAGTTGCGGGCGCCGCGCAGGATCGGGCGCGACTCAAAATGAGGGAGGCCGCGCGGGACATTGCGCCGCACGGCCTCGATTCCTCACGCGCCGCCGGAAAGCGGCGCGCCTGACCGTTAGCGCGCGTTGGCGCGCCGTCCTTTGTCGCCGATCAAAGCCGATACTTGATCTGATCGGTCCAGAAGCGCTCGAGGCGCGCAAGCGATTGGTTCATCCGGGCGAAATCATCGGTGAGCACGCCGCCGATCTGCTCGACCGTCGTCGCGTGCTTCTCGTAGAGCCCGGTGATGATCTTGTGCACTTCCTCGCCCTTTTCGGTGAGGCTGATGCGAACCGACCGGCGGTCGATCCGCGAGCGTGCGTGGTGGAGATAGCCCATCTCGACCAGTTTCTTGACGTTGTAGGAGACGTTCGACCCGAGATAATAGCCGCGCGTGCGCAGTTCGCCCGCCGTGAGCTCCTTGTCGCCGATATTATACAGCAAGAGCGCCTGGACGGCATTGACGTCCGAGCGGCCGCGGCGATCGAACTCATCCTTGATGACGTCGAGAAGGCGACGATGCAGACGCTCGACCATGGTCAGCGCCTCGAGGTATACGGGCCGCACTTCGGCCACCCTTTCTGAACGGCTCGTGTTTTCTTCGACCTTGGCAACCTTGCTCATAATACTCTCGCTTGTTCGACTGTCCCTGGCCGACTTTTATATTCGGTCCTTCTATGGTTTGGACTGTAGCGAGCGCCCATGAATACGAGTTTAAAAGTCAGGATGAATCCAATGTTTACTTATCGCAGTAAATTTATGCTAAATTGAGGGCTTTATTTACTTTGCCAAATCGTTAAGACGGGGCCGTCGGCGGCTCAGATCCGTTGGTTCGCGGCGAACCAGTTGAGGACGAAATAGACGACGATCAGCGCGCCGTCGAGAATCAGGCCCGCCGCGCCGGTCAGCGACACGCCGGCGCCGAGGAACGCGGCCAGGAGCTCCATCGCCGCGCAGGTCAGCCAGAGGACGCCGCCCCAGGGGGCGGCGAGCCAGAGGCCGACGGCGGCCATCAGATCGGCGACCGCGAAGAAGCCGATCATCCCCCTGGCGACCATCGGAAGCTCGAGAAAATCGGCGACCATGGGATTGATGCCGAGCGCGATCGTCCAGGCGACCAGGCCCTTGGCGATCCAGACGACGGCCATGGTGCGCATGAACCAGACGAGGATCAGCGACCACCGCAGCGCGCCCTGAGCGTCCGATGTCGCCGGGCCATTGGCGTGAATGGCCGGCATGGGCGCGCGATCGACGAGGCGGATGTCGCTCGCGGCGCCGTATCTTGCCTCGCGCTTCATCGAACCGGGGGCTCGAAGGTCAGGTCTGCATCGCCGAGCGGAGCGAAATAGTCGTCGATGTCGGCGGACTCGACATCCTCGTGGCGCGCCGGGCGCCATTGCGGCCGACCGTCCTTGTCGACGATTACGGCGCGCACGCCTTCGTAGAAATCATGGCCGCGACAGATGCGCGAAACCACCCGGAACTCGAGCGTCATCGCCGCCTCGAAGGACAGGCCCGGACCGACCTGCATCTGTCGCAGCGCGATCGCCTGGCTCGTCGGCGATTTCGTCCGCATCGCCTCGCACGCGGCTTGGGCAAAGGGAGAGCCGGCGGCTTCGCCGAGCGCGGCGAGTATCAGACCGGGCGACGGGCCCCCGAAGCATTGCTCGATCAGCGCGGCATGCGCCATCAACGGGGAGGCTGGCGGCGGGACGGCGAATCGCGCCAGGATCGCGTCGATCGGGCCGGATTCCTCGAGCGCGAGCGCGCATTCGGCGATACGCGCGCTCGGCACGAAATCCCGGGCGAGGCCGAGCGCGAGCGCGTCGGCGGCGCCGATCCGGGCGCCCGTCAGCGCGAGATAGACGCCCAAGCGGCGGGGCAGCCGCGGCAGCAGCCAGGTCGCCCCGACGTCGGGGAAGAACCCGATGCCGACCTCCGGCATGGCGAAGGCGAAATGCTCGCCCGCGATCATCCGCGCGCCATGGGCGGAAAGGCCGACCCCGCCGCCCATCACGATGCCGTCGACCAGCGCGACCCACGGTTTGCGGTAGCGCTTGATGCGACGGTTCAGGCGGTATTCGTCGGCCCAGAACGCGAGCTGCGCAGGCTGGTCGCCGGCCCGGCCCTGGTCGTAGAGCAGCCTAATGTCGCCGCCGGCGCAGAAGGCGCGCCCGCCGGCGCCGATGACGACGACGCGCGCGATCGAGCCGTCGCGCTCCCAGTCGTCGAGCGCCGCCGCGATCGCGCGCACCATGCCGAGGTTGAGCGCATTGAGCGCCCTGGGCCGGTTCAGGGTCAGGAAGCCCGCGCACCCGCGGCGCTCGACGAGAACCTCGGGCTCGCTCATGGCGGCTCCTGGGTGGCGGCCCGGACCGGGGTCAGGCGTGGGCCGCCAGGATTTCGTCGATCGACGCCGAGACTTCGCCGATCTCCGCCATGCCATCGACGCCATGCAGAACGCCGCTCGCGCGATAATACGGGGTCACCGCCGCAGTATCCTTTTCGAAGGCGGCGAGCCGGGTCTTGAAGACTTCGGGATCGTCGTCCTTGCGGACCGGTTGGCCGGCGGCCTGGGCTTGCGCGGCGCGGCGAAGGATGCGCTCGACGAGTTTGTCGTGATCGACCCGCAGTTCTATGACCGCGTCGAGCGACATGCCCTTGCCGGCGAGCATGGCGTCGAGCGCCTCGGCCTGGGCGACGGTGCGCGGGAAACCGTCGAGGATGAAGCCGTTCCTGGCGTCGGGTTCGCCGATCCGTTCGGCGACGATGCCCACGACTATGTCGTCCGACACCAGGGCGCCCGATTCCATGACCGCCTGGGCGCGCTGGCCGATCGGCGTGCCCGCCTTGACCGCGGCGCGAAGCATGTCGCCGGTCGAGAGCTGAGGGATGCCGAACTTCTCCACGAGCCGCGTCGCCTGCGTTCCTTTCCCCGCGCCCGGCGGCCCGAGCAGTATCAGCCTCATCTCTTCCTCCCCCGCAATTTCGCCTTCCGGATCAGACCTTCGTATTGATGGGCCTGTAGATGTCCGTGAATCTGGGCGACCGTGTCCATAGTGACATTGACGACGATCAAAAGCGAGGTGCCGCCGAAATAGAACGGCAGCGCGGCGTAGGAAATCAGCATTTCCGGCAGCAGGCAGATCAGCGCGAGATAGAGCGCGCCGAGGACGGTGATGCGGGTCAGTATCTGGTCGATGTATTGCGCCGTCCGCTCTCCCGGACGGACGCCGGGGATGAAGCCCCCGTGCTTCTTGAGATTGTCGGCCGTGTCGGTCGGGTTGAACACTGTGGCCGTATAGAAGAAGGCGAAGAAGACGATCAGGGCGACATAGAGGAGATAGTAGAGCGGGCTGCCGCGCCCGAGCAGGGTCGAGATCGTCGCCAGAACCCCGGAGCCGGAGCTGCCCTGGGCGAAATTGGCGACGGTGGTCGGCAGCAGCAGCAGCGAGGAGGCGAAAATCGGCGGAATGACGCCCGCCGTGTTCAGCTTGAGCGGCAGGAACGAACTCTGCCCCTCGTACATCTTGTTGCCGACCTGGCGCTTGGGATAAGTGATCGGCACGCGCCGCTGCGCGCGCTCCATGAACACGATGAAGGAAATTACCGCGATCGCCATCACCAGGACGCCGATCACGACGCCGGTCGAGATCGCGCCCTGCCGGCCGAGTTCGAACGTCTGCACGATCGCCTCGGGCAGACGGGCGACGATGCCAGCGAAGATGATCAGCGAGGAGCCGTTGCCGACGCCGCGCGAGGTGATCTGTTCGCCGAGCCAGACCAGGAACATCGTCCCGCCGGTCAGCGTCACCACGGTCGAAAGCGTGAAGATGATCCCGGGATCGGCGACGACCCCTTCGCGCCCCTGCAGCCCGACCGAAATCCCGTAGGCCTGAAAGATCGCGAGCACGACGCACAGATAGCGCGTGTACTGGTTGAGCACCTTGCGGCCGGCCTCACCTTCCTTCTTGAGCGCTTCGAGGCTGGGGAGCACCGAGCTCAACAGCTGGATGATGATCGAGGCGGAAATATAGGGCATGATGTTCAGCGCGAAAATCGCCATGCGCTGGACGGCGCCGCCCGAGAACATGTTGAAGAGATCGAGCACGCCCTGCTTCTGCCCGAGGAACAGGGCCTGGAACGCGTCGGGGTCGATGCCCGGCAATGGAATGTAGGTGCCGAGCCGGAAGATCACCAGCGCGCCGAGGGTAAACCAGATCCGCTTCTTGAGTTCCTCGGCCTTGCCGAATGCGGCCCAGTTGATATTGGCTGCGAGCTGTTCGGCTGCCGATGCCATGGAAAGCGCTCCGCGCGGCGCCGTGCGCCGCTTTCAACAGGTTCTGCGTTCGGTCCGCCGGTCCGCGCGCTACGCGCCCGCGGCGCCCGTCGAACCGGTCATATGGTCAGGCCGCGGCCCTTTGTCATCGCCCGGCCGCGCTCAGGCCGCGACGGCCGGGGCTGCGGCGAGCAGCTTGACGCTGCCTCCCGCCTTCTCGATCGCGGCGAGCGCGCGCTTCGAGGCGGCCAGGACTTCGAAGGCCACCGGGACCGTCAATTCGCCATTGCCGAGGATCTTCACCCCGTCGCGCGCGCGCGCGCAGACGCCCGCGGCGACCAGCGTCTCGACGGTCACGGTCTTGCCCGTCTCGAGCTTGCCGGAGTCGAGCGCCGCCTGGACCCGGCCGAGATTGACCTCGTTGATGTCGCTGGCCGAGGGATTGGTGAAGCCGCGCTTCGGCAGGCGCCGATGGAGCGGCATCTGGCCGCCCTCGAAACCCTTGATGCGCACGCCCGAGCGCGCCGTCTGGCCCTTGCCGCCGCGACCCGCCTGCTTGCCCTTGCCCGAGCCGATGCCGCGCCCGACGCGCGTGCGCGCCTGGGACGAGCCCGGATTATCCGAAATGTCGTTCAGTTTCATCGTTTCATCCTCACAGGCCGTCGATGACGCGCACGAGATGCGCGACCTTGGCGATCATGCCGCGCGCGGCGGGCGTGTCGACGATGGCGGAGCGCCGACCGATCTTGTTGAGGCCGAGACCGATCAGCGTCTGGCGCTGGTCGATCCGGCGCCCGATGGCGCTGACGGTCTGTTCGAGCGTGATCATCTTCTTCTGCGTCATGACGGCTTCCCGATCACGAATCCGACGCGTCGGCCTCGACGCCGACGCGTCGGGACTGCAGCGTGGAGACCTTGATGTTGCGGCGCTGGGCGACGGACCGGGGGCTGTCCTCCTGACGCAAGGCGTCGAACGTCGCGCGCACCATGTTGTAGGGGTTCGACGAGCCCTGGCTCTTGGCGACGACGTCGTGGACGCCGAGCGTCTCGAACACCGCGCGCATCGGGCCGCCGGCGATGATGCCGGTGCCCGCCGGCGCCGCGCGCAGGATGACCTTGCCGGCGCCGTGGCGTCCGTTGACGTCGTGGTGCAGCGTGCGCCCTTCGCGCAGCGGCACCCGCATGACCCCGCGCTTGGCGGCTTCGGTCGCCTTGCGGATCGCCTCGGGCACTTCGCGCGCCTTGCCGTGGCCGAACCCGACCCGGCCCTTCTGGTCGCCGACGACGACCAGCGCGGCGAAGCCGAACCGGCGTCCGCCCTTCACGACCTTCGCGACGCGGTTGATGTGGACGAGGCGGTCGACGAATTCGCTGTCCCGCTCCTCCCGGTTGTGGTCGCGGCCGCGGCCGCCTTCCCCTTCACGCGCCATGTCAGTTCCATTCGTCCCTTGCGCGGAAACCCTCGAGTGGGAGCCCGCTGGCTTCGTTCAGTCCGGTTCAGAAATCCAGGCCGCCCTCGCGAGCGCCCTCGGCGAGGGCCTTGACCCGCCCGTGATACATGTAGCCGCCGCGGTCGAATACGACCTTGGTGACGCCGGCCTTGGTCGCGCGCTCGGCGAGCTCCTTGCCGATCCGGCGCGCGGCGGCGACGTCGGCGCCGGTCTTCAGCGTCTCGCGCAGCGCCTTCTCGAGCGTGGAGGCCGCCGCGATCGTCACGCCCTTCTGGTCGTCGATGACCTGCGCATAGATCTGCTTTGACGAGCGGAACACGCTGAGGCGCGGGCGCCCGTTGCTGCGGGCGACGACGGTGCGGCGGATGCGCGCCTTGCGCCGGTCGCCGGTATTGTTCGATTTGGCCATGACGGGGCGCCCTACTTCTTCTTGCCTTCCTTGCGGAAGATGAATTCGCCTTGGTATTTGACGCCCTTGCCCTTGTAGGGCTCGGGGCCGCGGAAGGCGCGGATTTCGGCGGCGATCTGACCGACCTGCCGCTTGTCTATGCCGGTGATCGTGATCTCGGTCGGCTTGGGCGTGACGATCGTCACGCCGGCCGGGATCGGATAGATCACGTCGTGGCTGAAGCCCAGCGCCATCTGGAGATTCTTGCCGGCCACCGCCGCCCGGTAGCCGACGCCGTTGATCTCCAGCTTCTTCTCGAAGCCCTTGGTCACGCCGACGACGAGGTTCTGGATCATCGAGCGCGAGGTTCCCCACATCGCCCGCGCGCGCTTGCTGTCGCTGCGCGGATCGATGCTGATGAGGTTGCCCTCGATCTTGACGGCGACGTCATCGGGCGCCGTGAACTTCAATTCACCCTTGGCGCCCTTGACGGCGACGGTGCGACCGTCCAGCCGGGCGGTGACGCCGGCGGGAACCAGGACGGGCTTCTTGCCAACTCGAGACATAGCTGTTTTCCATTTCTGGCGGTCAGAAGACCTTGCAGAGGACTTCGCCGCCGACGTGATTTTCGCGCGCCGCGTGATCGGCCATCACCCCCTTCGGCGTCGAGATGATCGTCACGCCGAGGCCGTTGGCGACGCGCGGCATCGCATCGACCGCCGCATAGACGCGCCGGCCCGGCTTCGACACCCGCTCGATCTTGCGGATCACCGGCTCGTTGTCGAAATACTTCAGTTCGATCTCGAACTCGGTGCGGCCGTTGCCGTAATCGGTCGTCGAATAGCCGCGGATATAGCCCTCCGATTCGAGCACGTCGAGCACGTGCGCGCGCAGGCTGGAGCCCGGCGTCGAAACCTTGCCGCGCTTGCGCATCTGCGCATTGCGGATGCGGGTCAGCATGTCGCCAAGGGGATCGTTCACTGCCATGGTTGTGGTCCCCTCACCAGCTCGACTTGACGAGGCCCGGGATCAGGCCCTTGTTGCCGAGGTCGCGCAAGGCGATGCGCGACATCCTGAACTTGCGGTAATAGGCGCGCGGCCGGCCGGTGACCTCGCACCGATTGCGCACCCGACCGGGGGCCGAATTGCGCGGCGCCAGGCTGAGCTTGAGGCGCGCCTCGAACCGCTCCTCCATCGAGTGCTTCTCGTTATTGGCGATTTCGAGCAGACGCTTGCGCCGGCCGGCGAATTTCTTGACCAGCCGGATCTTGCGGTTGTTGTTCTCTATTGCACTCTTCTTTGCCATCAATGGCCTCCATTTTCCGCGTTTGAGCGGGTCAGCTCACTGCCGGAACGGGAAATTGAAGGCGCGCAGCAGAGCCTGCGCCTCCACGTCGGTCTTGGCCGTGGTGCATACCACGATGTCCATGCCGAGCATCGCTTCCGCCTTGTCGTAGTCGATTTCGGGGAAGATGATATGCTCCTTGACGCCGAGGGCGTAATTGCCGCGTCCGTCGAACGACTTGGGATCGAGTCCGCGGAAGTCGCGCACGCGCGGCAGCGCCACCGTGACGAGTCGATCGAGGAATTCGTACATGCGGTTCTGCCGAAGCGTGACCTTGGCGCCGATCGGCATGTTCTCGCGCACCTTGAAGGTCGAGATCGCCTTGCGCGCGCGCGTGACGACCGGCTTCTGGCCGGCGATCAGCGCCAGATCGGCGGCCGCCGAGGCGACCTTCTTGGTGTCGTTGACCGCCTCGCCGACGCCCATGTTGAGCACGATCTTGTCGAGGCGCGGCACTTCGAGCGCGTTCTTGTAGCCGAACTCCTTCAGGAGCTTGGGCACGATGTCGTCGCGATAGAGCTTCTTGAGCCGCGCGACATAGTCCTTCGGCACGGCGGCGACCGGGCCGGTATGAGACTTCGCGGAGCCGGGCTGCTGCTGCTTGTTCTTGACCTTCGCCTGCTTTCCGGCTTCGCCCGGCGCTTCGGCCTTGGCCGGCTTGGCGCCCTTGTCGGGCTTGGCCGGCTTGGCGCCCTTGTCCGGCTTGGCGCCCTTGTCGGATTTTGCGTCAGCCATCGATCAGATCTCCGGAAAGCTTGGCGTAGCGGACCTTGCGGCCATCGTCGAGAATCTTGAACCCGACCCGGCTCGGCTTGCCGCTCTTCGGGTCGGCGATCGCCAGATTCGAAAGATCGATCGAGGCTTCCTTGGAAATTATGCCGCCTTCGGTCTGGGCCGTCTGGCGCGTATGACGCTTGACGAGATTGACGCCCTGGACGATCGCGCGCGCGGCGCGCGGATTGACCGACGCGACCTCGCCCGACCGTCCCTTGTCCCGTCCCGCCAGGACGACGACCCTGTCACCCTTCCTGATCTTGGCGGCCATCACAGCACCTCCGGCGCGAGCGAAATGATCTTCACGTGGTTCTTGGCGCGCAGCTCGCGCGGCACCGGCCCGAAAATGCGCGTGCCGACCGGCTCCGACTGGGCGTTGATCAGCACCGCCGCGTTCGAGTCGAACCGGATCACCGACCCGTCGGAACGCCTTATGTCCTTGGCGGTGCGCACGACGACCGCCTTCATGACGTCGCCCTTCTTGACCCGCCCGCGCGGAATCGCCTCCTTGATCGAAACGACGATGATGTCGCCGACCGAGGCGTAGCGCCGCTTGGAGCCGCCGAGCACCTTGATGCACATCACGCGGCGCGCGCCGGAATTGTCGGCGACGTCGAGATTGGTTTGCATCTGGATCATGGCCTGTTCGCCTTTCTTGCCAGAACGGTTTCCGGCTCCTTGGAGCCGGACTGCGTCTGAGGGAGGCCTTCGCCTCCCGGTTGGATGTCAGTCTCGTCGAAAACCTCAGGCCTTCAGCGCGCCGTCGACGACGATCCATCGCTTGAGCTTCGAAATCGGTTTGGTCTCCTCGATGGAGACGGTGTCGCCGACCTTGTGCGTCTTGGTCTCGGCATGGGCGTGATAGTTTTTCGAGCGTCGCACCGTCTTTTTCAAGAGCGGATGGGTGAAACGCCGTTCGACCTTGACGACCAGGGTCTTGTCCTGCTTGTCGCTGACCACGACGCCCTGGAGAATTCGCTTCGGCATGGCTCTCGTCCTCAGCTCTCGTGCTTGGTCGCGCGCTTCTGGGCGGCGAGGGTTTTGGTTCGCGCGATGTCGCGCCGGACGACGCGGACCCGCGCCGTATTCTGCAGCTGGCCGCTGGCCCGCTGAAAGCGCAGGTTGAACTGCTCCTTCTTCAGCGCGAGCAGCTCGTCGGTCAATTGATCCTCGGTCATGACGCGCAGGTCCGAGAGGCGGCTCTTCGATTTCATGCGTGCGGCCCTTATTCTGCGATGCGCTGGACGAAGCGCGTCTTGATCGGCAATTTGGCGGCCGCCAGCGTGAACGCCTGGCGCGCGATGTCGACGGGCACGCCGTCGATCTCGAACATGATGCGGCCCGGCGCCACGCGCACCACCCACAGTTCCGGTGCGCCCTTGCCTTTGCCCATGCGCACCTCCACCGGCTTTTTCGATACCGGGACGTCGGGAAAAACCCGGATCCAGACGCGACCAGCGCGCTTCATGTGGCGCGTCAGTGCGCGGCGCGCCGCCTCGATCTGCCGGGCGGTGACCCGCTCCGGCTCCATCGCCTTCAGGCCGAACTGGCCGAAATTCAATTCGAATCCGCCCTTCGCGACGCCGCGGATGCGGCCCTTGAAGGCCTTGCGGAACTTGGTTTTCTTGGGCTGCAGCATGATCGCAAACTCTCAAATGTCAGGCGGCGTCGCGATCGCGCGGCTCGCGCTCGCGCCGCGGACGGCCGCCCGAATGATCGGCCTCGGCCAGCTTCTTGTCCTGGGCCATCGGATCGTGCTCGAGGATTTCGCCCTTGAAGATCCAGACCTTGATTCCGCAGGTGCCATAGGCGGTGTGGGCGGTCGCCACGCCGTAGTCGACGTCGGCGCGCAACGTGTGCAGCGGCACGCGCCCTTCGCGGTACCATTCGAGCCGGGCGATCTCGGCGCCGCCGAGGCGGCCGGAGCAGTTGATGCGGATGCCCTCGGCGCCGAGCCGCATCGCCGACTGGACGGCCCGCTTCATCGCGCGCCGGAACGCCACGCGGCGCTCGAGCTGCTGGGCGATCGAATCGGCGACCAGGGTCGCGTCGACCTCGGGCTTGCGCACCTCGACGATATTGATCGCGACCTCGGAATCGGTCAGTTTGGCGACGAGCTTGCGCAGCTTGTCGATGTCGGCGCCCTTCTTGCCGATCACGACGCCCGGGCGCGCCGAATGGATGTTGACCCGGCACTTCTTGTGCGGGCGCTCGATGATGATTTTCGAGATCGCGGCCTGCTTGAGGTTCTTCATCAGCACGTCGCGGATCTTCATGTCCTCGTGCAGCAGCTTGCCGTATTCGTTCTTGCCCGAGAACCAGCGGGAATCCCAGGTCCGGTTGATGCCCAGACGCAGGCCGATCGGATTGATCTTCTGACCCATGGTCGTCTCCTCAGGCCGTCGCGGCGGCGGGCTTGGCCGCGACTTCGCGCACGATGATCGTCAGGTTCGAAAACGGCTTCTCGATGCGCCCCGCCCGGCCGCGCGCGCGGGGGCTGAAGCGCTTCATCACCATCGCCTTGCCGACGAAAGCCTCGCCGACGACGAGATCGTCGACGTCGAGGTCGTGATTGTTTTCGGCGTTGGCGATCGCCGACTCCAGCGCCTTGCGCACTTCGGTCGAGATGCGCTTGCGCGAGAATTCGAGATCGGCGAGCGCGGTCGCGACCTTCTTGCCGCGGATCAGCTGGGCGAGCAGGTTGAGCTTCTGCGGGCTCACGCGCAGCATCCGCACGACCGCCTTGGCTTCTGTCTCGCTCAGCGCGCGGGGGGTGGCTTGCTTGGACATGACGATCAGGCCCTCTTCGCCTTCTTGTCCGCGGTATGACCGTGGAAGGTGCGGGTCGGCGAGAATTCGCCGAACTTGTGGCCGATCATGTCCTCGGTGACCGCAACGGGCACATGCTTGTGGCCGTTGTGGACGCCGAAGGTCAGGCCGACGAATTGCGGCAGGATCGTCGACCGGCGGCTCCAAATCTTGATGACGTCGGAGCGGCCCGAACTGCGCGCGACATCCGCCTTCTTCAGGAGATAGCCGTCGAGGAACGGACCCTTCCAGATTGAACGCGCCATGGCTCAGCCCTTCTTCTTGTTGCGGACGTGCCGCGAGGCGACGATGAACTTGTCGGTCGACTTGTTGCTGCGCGTCTTCTTGCCCTTGGTCGGCTTGCCCCAGGGGCTGACGGGATGCCGGCCGCCCGAGGTGCGGCCTTCGCCGCCGCCATGGGGATGGTCGACCGGGTTCATCGTCACGCCGCGATTGTGCGGGCGCTGGCCCATCCAGCGGTTGCGGCCGGCCTTGCCCATCGACGAATTCATATGGTCGGGGTTCGACACGGCGCCGACCGTGGCGAAGCACTGGCCGTGCACGAGACGTTGCTCGCCCGAGCCCAGGCGCAGCGAGACATAGCCCTGGTCGCGGCCGACGATCTGGACATAGGCGCCCGCCGAACGCGCGATCGCCCCGCCCTTGCCGATCTTCATCTCGACGTTGTGGACGATCGTGCCGACAGGGATATTGGCCAGCGGCATCGCATTGCCCGGCTTCACGTCGACCTGCACGCCCGCGACGACCTGATCGCCGACCGCCAGTCGTTGCGGGGCGATGATATAGGCCTGCTCGCCGTCCGCATATTTGATCAGCGCGATGAAGGACGTCCGGTTGGGGTCGTATTCCAGCCGCTCGACCGTCGCCGGCGCGTCGAGCTTGCGCCGCTTGAAATCGACGATGCGATAGGTCTGCTTGTGACCGCCGCCGCGAAAGCGCACGGTGATCCGGCCGGTATTGTTGCGTCCGCCCTTCTCCGACTTGCCTTCGGTGAGCGCCTTGACCGGCTTGCCCTTGTAGAGCGCGCTGCGGTCGACGATCACCAATTGGCGAAGGCCCGGCGTCGTCGGCTTGAATGTCTTGAGAGCCATTGTCCTGAACCTCAGAGGCCGGTGGTCACATCGATGCGATCGCCGTCGGCGAGCGTCACGATTGCCTTCTTCACATCCTGCTGGGCGCCGCGCACGCCGCGAAACACCTTGTTCTTGCCCTTGCGCAGCAGCGTATTGACCGCCGTCACCTTGACTTCGAACAGGCTCTCGACCGCCGCTTTGATCTGCGGCTTGGTCGCGTTGCGGCGCACCTTGAACACAACCTGGTTGTTCTCGGCGGCGATCGTCGCCTTCTCCGTGATGATCGGCGCGACGATCACGTCATAATGGCGCGGATCCCTGGTCATTTGAACCGCGCCTCCAGCGCATCGATGGCCGCCCTGGTCAGCACCAGCTTCTCGCGGCGGATGATATCGTAGACGTTTATGCCCTGGACGGGCAGCACGTCGACGTGCGGAATGTTGCGGGCCGCATTGGCGAAATTGGCCTGGACCTGCGCCCCGTCGATGATCAGCGCGCTCTTCAGCGAAGCCCGGTCGAACTCCGCCCGCAGCTTGGCGGTCTTGGCCTCCGCCAGATCGGCCTTGTCCCAGACAATGATGCCGCCGTCGCGCGCCTTGGCCGACAGGGCATGCTTGAGCGCGAGCGCGCGCACCTTCTTGGGCAGGTCGTGGGCGTGCGAGCGCAGCACCGGGCCCATCGCGCGTCCGCCGCCGCGGAATTGCGGGACGCGGGCCGAGCCGTGCCGCGCGCCGCCGGTGCCCTTCTGCTTGTACATCTTCTTGCCGGTGCGGTGAATCTCGGCGCGACCGAGCGTCCTGTGCGTGCCGGCCTGCCGCTTGGCGAGCTGCCAGCGCAGCATCCGGGCGATCAGATCCTCGCGCGGATCGAGGCCGAAAATCGCATCGTCGAGTTCGAGGGAGCCAGCGGGATCGCCGCTGATCGACGTGACGTCGATCTTCATGATGTCAAGCTCCCTTCGGCTCGGCCGGCGCGCTTTCGACGCTCGGCGCGGCGTGAACACGGTATTTGCCGGGCAGCGGCGCCTCCTTGGGCAGCGGCTTCTTGACGGCGTCGCGCACCGCGATCCAACCGCCGGCGTGGCCGGGCACGGACCCCTCGACGAGGATGAGGCCGCGCTCGACATCGGTCTGGACGACGCGCAGGTTCTGGGTCGTGACCTGGTCGGTGCCCATATGGCCGGCCATTTTCTTGTTCTTCCAGGTCTTGCCGGGATCCTGGCGGCCGCCGGTCGAGCCGTGCGAGCGATGCGAGACCGAGACGCCGTGGGTCGCGCGCAGGCCGCCGAAGTTCCAGCGCTTCATCGGGCCGGCGAAGCCCTTGCCGAGCGTCACGCCGGTCACGTCGACGAACTGGCCGACCAGAAAGTGATCGGCGGTGATCTCGGCGCCGACCGGGATCAACCGGTCCTCGCTGACCCGAAACTCGGCGAGCTTCATCTTCGGTTCGACATTGGCGAGCGCGAAGCGCGCGCGTTCGGCCTTCGGCACGTTCTTGACCTTGGCGCGACCGATGCCGAGTTGCAGCGCGGTATAGCCGTTCTTGTCCTGGGTGCGATGGGCGACGACCTGGCAACCCTCGACCTTGAGCACGGTGACCGGCACGTGGTCGCCGGCATCCGTGAAGATGCGGGTCATTCCCAGCTTCTGTGCAATAATGCCTGAGCGCATGGCGCATATTCCTTCGGGGCGCATCCGCGGATGCGAAGAGGCGCCCGATGAGTTCCCTCAGAGCTTGATCTCGACGTCGACGCCCGCCGCCAGATCGAGCTTCATCAGCGCGTCGACCGTCTGCGGCGTCGGATCCACGATGTCGAGAACCCGCTTGTGCGTGCGAATCTCGAACTGCTCGCGCGACTTCTTGTCGACGTGCGGCGAGCGGTTGACGGTGAACTTCTCGATCCGCGTCGGCAGCGGAATCGGCCCGCGCACCCGCGCGCCGGTGCGCTTGGCGGTCGAGACGATTTCCTTGGTCGAGGCGTCGAGCACGCGATGGTCGAACGCCTTGAGGCGGATGCGGATGTTTTGCGTATTCATCTTGAAAATCCCTCACCGGAGCGGACGGGGAGGGCCCCGTCCGTCCCTTACCGTCGCTTCCTCACTCGGTGATCGAAACGACGACGCCGGAACCCACGGTGCGGCCGCCTTCGCGAATGGCGAAGCGCAGCTTCTCCTCCATTGCGATCGGCACGATGAGCGCCACCTGGATGGTGACGTTGTCGCCCGGCATCACCATTTCCGTGCCTTCGGGAAGGGTGACGATGCCGGTCACGTCCGTCGTGCGGAAATAGAACTGCGGACGGTAATTGGTGAAGAACGGCGTGTGGCGTCCGCCTTCATCCTTGGTCAGGATGTAGGCCTCGGCGGTGAACTTGGTGTGCGGCTTGACCGAGCCGGGCTTGCAGAGCACCTGGCCGCGCTCGACGTCCTCGCGCTTGGTGCCGCGCAGCAGGCAGCCGACATTGTCGCCCGCCTCGCCCTGATCGAGCAATTTGCGGAACATCTCGACGCCCGTGACGATCGTCTTGACGGTCGCCTTGAGGCCGACGATCTCGACTTCCTCGCCGACCTTGACGATGCCGCGCTCGATGCGGCCGGTGACGACCGTGCCGCGACCCGAGATCGAGAACACGTCCTCGACCGGCATCAGGAACGGCTGGTCCTTCGGACGTTCGGGTTGCGGAATGTATTTGTCGACGGCGTCGAGCAGCTTCAGGATCGCGTCGTGGCCGATTTCCGGCTGCTTGCCCTCCAGCGCCATTAGCGCCGAACCCTTGACGATCGGGATGTCGTCGCCGGGAAAATCATATTTGGAGAGGAGTTCGCGAACCTCGAGTTCGACGAGTTCGAGCAGTTCGGCGTCGTCGACCATGTCGACCTTGTTGAGGAACACGACGAGGGCGGGCACGCCGACCTGACGGGCGAGCAGGATATGTTCGCGGGTCTGCGGCATCGGCCCGTCGGCGGCCGAGACGACCAGGATCGCGCCGTCCATCTGCGCAGCGCCGGTGATCATGTTCTTCACGTAGTCGGCGTGGCCGGGGCAGTCGACGTGCGCGTAGTGGCGGGCCTTGGTCGAATATTCGACATGGGCGGTCGAAATCGTGATTCCGCGCGCCTTCTCTTCGGGCGCCTTGTCGATCTGGTCATAGGCCGTGTAGGTCGCCCCGCCGGTCTCGGCGAGCACCTTGGTGATCGCCGCCGTAAGCGACGTCTTGCCGTGGTCGACGTGACCGATGGTGCCGATGTTGCAGTGCGGCTTGTCCCGCGAGAATTTTTCTTTGCCCATGGCCGGACTCCTTCTTGCCTAACTGATTGACTGATGTTCGATCGTGCGGCGCGGCGCGCGCCTCACGCGTATTTTTCCTGGATTTCCTTGGCGACGTTCGCCGGGACCTGCTCGTAATGGTCGAACTGCATCGTGAAATTCGCCCGCCCCTGGGTGCCCGAACGAAGATTGTTGACGTAGCCGAACATGTTGGCGAGCGGCACCATCGCATTGATGACCGCCGCGTTCGCGCGCATGTCCTGGCCGAGCACCTGGCCGCGACGCGACAGGAGATCGCCCATCACGTAGCCGGTGTGCTCCTCGGGCGTGACGACTTCGACCTTCATGATCGGCTCCAGCAGAACCGCCCCGCCCTTCTGCAACGCTTCGCGGAACGCGGCGCGCGCGGCGATCTCGAAGGCGAGCGCGGAGGAGTCGACGTCGTGGTAGTCGCCGTCGATCAGCGTCGCCTTGACGTCGACGACCGGGAAGCCGGCCAGAACGCCGGAGCCCATGACGCTGTTGATGCCCTTTTCGACGCCGGGAATGTATTCCTTCGGCACCGCGCCGCCGACGACCTTGGATTCGAACGAGGAGCCGACGCCCGGCTCGGACGGCTCGAACACGATCGTCACCTTGGCGAACTGGCCGGTGCCGCCGGTCTGCTTCTTGTGGGTGTAGTTGATCTCGGTGCGCCTGGTCAGCTTCTCGCGATAGGCGACCTGCGGCGCGCCGATGTTGGCGTCGACCTTGTAGGTGCGGCGGAGGATGTCGACCTTGATGTCGAGATGGAGTTCGCCCATTCCCTTGAGGATGGTCTGGCCCGATTCCTGGTCGGTCGAAACGCGGAACGACGGGTCCTCCGCGGCGAGCTTGGCGAGCGCGACGCCGAGCTTCTCCTGGTCGGCCTTCGACTTCGGCTCGATCGCGATCTCGATGACCGGCTCGGGAAACTCCATCTTCTCGAGGATCACCGGCTTCTGCAGGTCGCACAGCGTGTCGCCGGTACGGGTGTCCTTGAGGCCGGCGAGGGCGACGATGTCGCCGGAAAAGGCCTCCTTGATGTCCTCGCGATTGTTCGCATGCATCAGCAGCATGCGCCCGACCCGCTCTTTCTTGTCCTTGGTCGAGTTGAGGACGGTCGTGCCCGACTCGATCTTGCCGGAATAGACGCGGCAGAAGGTGATCGTGCCGACGAACGGATCGTCCATGATCTTGAAGCCGAGCATCGAGAACGGCTCGGAATCCTTGGGCAGGCGAAGGATTTCCGCGCCCGTGTTCATGTCGATGCCCTTGATCGCCTCGCGATCGATCGGCGAGGGCAGATAGGCGACGACGGCGTCGAGCAGAGGCTGGACGCCCTTGTTCTTGAACGCGGAGCCGCACAGCACGGGAACGAAGGCGATGTAGCGCACCGCCTTGCGGATGAGCCGTTGCAGGGTCGCGAAATCCGGCTCCTTGCCGTCGAGATAGTCGCCCATCACTTCGTCGTCGAGTTCGACCGCCGCCTCGATCAACGCGTGGCGATATTCCTGCGCCTGGACCAGCAGTTCGGCCGGGATTTCCTCGTCGTGGTATTTGGCGCCGAGGCCTTCGTCCTCCCAGATCACCGCCTTCATGCGCAGGAGATCGATGATCCCCTTGAAATTGCTCTCCGAACCGATCGGCAGCTGGATGCATACGGGGCGGCCGCCGACCTTGGTCCTGATCTCGTCGACGCAGCGGAAGAAGTCGGCGCCGGTCTTGTCCATCTTGTTGACGAACACGATGCGCGGCACCTGATATTTGTCGGCCTGGCGCCAGACCGTTTCGGTCTGCGGCTCGACGCCCTGGTTGCCGTCGAGAACGCATACGGCGCCGTCGAGCACGCGCAGGCTGCGCTCGACCTCGATGGTGAAGTCGACGTGGCCGGGGGTGTCGATGATGTTGAGGCGCTTGTCGAGCCAGAACGTGGTCGTCGCGGCCGAGGTGATCGTGATGCCGCGCTCCTGCTCCTGCTCCATCCAGTCCATGGTGGCGGCGCCGTCGTGGACCTCGCCGATCTTGTGCGACTTGCCGGAATAATAGAGGATTCGCTCCGTCGTCGTCGTCTTGCCCGCATCGATATGGGCCATGATGCCGAAGTTGCGATAGTCCTCGATTGGATGGCTGCGCGCCATAATGATATCCTTAAAACCTGCTCGACGGACCGCTCACCAGCGGTAATGGGCGAAGGCGCGGTTGGCCTCGGCCATCCGGTGGGTGTCTTCGCGCTTCTTGACGGCGGCGCCGCGATTGTTGGACGCGTCGAGCAATTCGGCGGAAAGCCGGTCGACCATCGTCTTGTCGTTGCGGTCGCGCGCGGCTGAAATGATCCAGCGGATCGCGAGCGCCTGGCGCCGGTCGGTGCGAACCTCGACCGGAACCTGGTAGGTCGCGCCGCCGACGCGGCGCGAGCGAACCTCGACCGCCGGGGCGACATTTTCGAGCGCCTGCCTGAAGACCGTCAGCGGATCGCTGCGCACCTTGCCCTCGATGCCCTCGAAGGCGCCGTAGACGATCGCCTCGGCGACCGACTTCTTGCCCTCGTACATGATCGTGTTCATGAACTTCGCGACGACGAGGTCCCCGTATTTGGCGTCGGGGATGATCTCGCGTTTTTCGGCGCTGTGACGGCGCGACATGGCCTGCTCCTGCTGCTTTCGACGCGCTTACTTCGGCCGCTTGGCGCCGTATTTCGAGCGGCGTTGCTTGCGATCCTTGACGCCCTGGGTGTCGAGCACCCCGCGCAAGATGTGATAACGCACGCCGGGCAGGTCCTTCACGCGGCCGCCGCGGATCATCACCACGGAATGCTCCTGAAGATTGTGTCCCTCGCCCGGGATATAGCCGATGACCTCGAATCCGTTGGTGAGGCGAACCTTGGCGACCTTGCGCAGGGCCGAGTTCGGCTTCTTCGGGGTCGTCGTGTAGACGCGGGTGCAAACGCCGCGCTTCTGCGGGCTCGCCTCGAGATGGCGCGCCTTCTCACGGTAGGTCTTGGGTTGCCGCGGTTTGCGGATCAACTGGCTGATCGTCGGCATCTCTCGCCCTTCGTCGCATATCGACGCTCCGCCTCGCGGCGTCGCCGTCACAAAATATCGAATTGACTCGCGCCGCGCCGCAAAGCTACGCGCAAAACAAACCGCGCCGCTAAGCCGGTGGGCTTAAGGCGCGACCATCGCAGAGGATCGGCGCAAAAGCGTCGATCTTGCCCCCAAACCCAATCCGGCTCGCGCCCGATCGGTATGTCCTTCTCGTCGATGATGTCGCCAGCGTTTAGAGACTGTGGGTTTTGGACGCGTCGCCCAAAACAATGAAGTCTCTACTGCCTGTCGAAAGTGCGCGGACCATATTCGCGGCGCCCAAACGCGTCAACCCCTCCGCGACCATAAAATCGCGACGACGCGTCGAAAATTCGCGCGCCGCCAATCGCGTTCGGCGTCGGTCAGTTCAGGCCGTCGCGGCGCGCCGCGCTGGCGGCCTTCGCCGCCTGCTGCCGTTCGAGGACGACCACGACGCGCAGCAGCTGGAACGGGTCATGCGCCTCTGCGGCCACCGGCAGCACCTTCAGCCCCAGAGGTCCCCGGGACTCCGAGGCGAACGAGAAGCTCGTCGCCGCATCGCCGCGCCGCCCCGCGTTCAGCGCCGTTTCGATCGCCGCGGCGAGCGCCTCGTCGAGATCGGCGTCGGCTGCCCGAAGCCGCCCGTCGTCGACCCACAATTGCGGGCCCAGCAGGCGGCGGGCGCGATCGTTGATGTGCAGAGCCAAACCGCCCTCGTCGAGGAAGGCGGCGGCGACGCCGAGCATTTCGAAGGCGTCGGCCATGCCACGCGCGCGCGCGCCCGCCAGCAAGGGGGCGAGCGGCTCCTCCCGGGGGGGGCGCGCGCCGGCGGCGGAAGCCGCATTGCCGATCGGTTCGAACTGCGCCTTCATACGCCATCCCCGCGAACTCGTCGCGAGCGCCAGAGCTCGTCGACGACTGGTTACGGGATGCAGGAGAACGCGGCTTCCCGGCCAAATAAAGACCGGATCGCGGCGAGCCCGCGGCCCCCGGCCCGCCCGACGCGAGAGAGCCGCCCGAAGGCGGCGCTCTCGACCGGGCGCCGGCGACCGCGCCGCGATCGTCACTCCGCCGGAGTCTTCTCCGGGGTCCGCGCGACTTCGCTGGGAACCGCGGCGGGCGGCAGTTGCGGCGCGCTCGACACTTCCGCCTTCTGGGCGAGAATCAGCGTGTCGCGCATCGTCGCGACGCTGCGCAGCTTGGTCATCGCGGCGCCGGTGCCGGCCGGAATGAGCCGGCCGACGATGACGTTCTCCTTCAGGCCTTCGAGCGTATCGACCTTGCCGTTGACCGCCGCCTCGGTGAGGACGCGGGTGGTCTCCTGGAACGAGGCCGCCGAGATGAACGAGCGGGTCTGCAGGCTCGCCTTCGTGATGCCGAGCAGCACCGGCGTGCCGGTCGCCAGCTTCTTGCCTTCGGCCTTCATGATCTCATTGGCCGATTCGAGCTCCGTCTCGTCGATCTGCTCGCCGGGCAGGAAGTCGGTGTCGCCGGGATCGACGATATCGACCTTCTGCAGCATCTGCCGGACGATCACCTCGATGTGCTTGTCGTTGATGCTGACGCCCTGCAGCCGATAGACCTCCTGGATTTCATTGACCAGATAGGCGGCGAGCTCCTCGACCCCCTTGATCGCCAGGATGTCGTGCGGCGCGGGATTGCCATCGACGATATAGTCGCCCTTCTCCACGACGTCGCCGTCCTGGAGATGAACGTGCTTGCTCTTGGGGATCAGATATTCGACCGGCTCGGCCCCCTCCTCGTAGGGAACGATCGAGATCCGCTGCTTGTTCTTGAAATCGCGGCCGAACTGGATGGTCCCCGAGATTTCCGCGATGATCGCATGGTCCTTGGGACGGCGCGCCTCGAACAGCTCCGCCACCCGCGGCAGACCGCCGGTGATGTCGCGCGTCTTGGCGCTGTTGATCGAGATGCGGGTGATGACGTCGCCCGCATTGACCTGCGAACCCGGCTCGAACGAGATGATCGATTCGACCGGCAGCATGTAGCGCGCGTCGCCGCCGCGCGCGAGCTTGGCGATCTTGCCGTCCTTGCCCTTGATGACGAGCGCGGGCCGCAGGCTCGCCGAGCGCGGCGACATCCGCCAGTCGATGACCAGGCGCTTGGCGATGCCGGTCGCCTCGTCGATCTGCTCGGACATCGAGGCGCCCTCGACGAGATCCTCGAAGCCGATCGTGCCCGCGACCTCGGTCATGATCGGGCGCGTATACGGGTCCCATTCGGCGATGCGCTGGCCGCGCTTGATGTGGTCGCCGTCGTCGACCTTCAGGCGCGCGCCGTACTGGACGCGATGAACCGCGCGCTCGGTGCCGTCGCGATCGAGGATCACCACCGCCACGTTGCGCGCCATGACCATCATGTCGCCTTCCGAGTTCCGCGCGACCGCGCGATTGCGGATCTTCACCTCGCCGTCGAAGCTCGACTCGATGAACGACTGGTCGGCCAGCTGCGCAGCGCCGCCGATATGGAACGTGCGCATCGTCAGCTGGGTGCCCGGCTCGCCGATCGACTGCGCCGCGATCACGCCGACCGCCTCGCCCATGTTGACGGGCGTGCCCCGCGCGAGGTCGCGGCCATAGCAGGCGCCGCAGACTCCGTTCTCGGCTTCGCAGGTCAGGACCGAGCGGATCTTGACCTCCTGGATGCCGGCGGCGGTGATCGCCGGTATGTCCTCCTCGACGATCATGCGCCCTGCCGGGACGATCACCTTGCCGTCGGAATCCTTGAGATCCTCGGCCGCGGTGCGGCCGAGAATGCGGATCGCCAGCGTGGCGACGACCGTGCCGGCGTCGACGATCGCGCGCATCCCGATCCCGCGGGTCGAGCCGCAATCGGGAATGGTGATGATCGAATCCTGCGCGACGTCGACCAGACGCCGGGTGAGATAGCCGGAATTGGCCGTCTTCAGCGCAGTGTCGGCGAGGCCCTTGCGGGCGCCGTGGGTCGAGTTGAAATATTCGAGAACCGAAAGGCCCTCCTTGAAGTTGGAGATGATCGGGCTCTCGATGATCTCGCCCGACGGCTTGGCCATCAGGCCGCGCATCGCCGCGAGCTGGCGCATCTGGGTCGGCGAACCGCGCGCGCCCGAATGCGACATCATGTAGATCGAGTTGATCGGCAGGTCGCGGCCGCTCTTGTCCTTGCGGACCGCGGAAATGCCGGCCATCATCTCCTCGGCGAGCTTGTCCGAGCACTTGGCCCAGGCGTCGACGACCTTGTTGTACTTCTCGCCCTGGGTGATGAGCCCGTCATTGTACTGCTGCTCGTATTCCTTCGCCAGCGCCGAGGTCTCGGCGATGAACCGCGGCTTGGATTCCGGCACCACCATGTCGTCCTTGCCGAACGATATGCCCGCCTTGAACGCCTCCCTGAAGCCGAGCGCCATGATCCGGTCGCAGAAGATGACCGTCTCCTTCTGCCCGCAATTGCGGTAGACGATGTCGATCATGTTGGAGATTTCCTTCTTGGTCATCAGCTTGTTGATGACGTCGAAGGGGATCTTGGTGTGCTCGGGCACGAGCTGGCCGAGGATCATGCGGCCGGGGGTCGTGTCGAACAGCTTGGCGACGCGATTGCCTTCCGCGTCGAAGGTCCAGGCGCGGCCCTTGATCTTGGCGTGCAGCGTCACCGCCTTGGCGGCGAGCGCATGCTCGATTTCGCCCATGTCGGCGAAGGCCATGCCCTGCCCCGGCTCGCCGTCGCGCATCAGCGAGACGTAATAGAGGCCGAGCACGATGTCCTGGCTCGGCACGATGATCGGCATGCCGTTGGCGGGATGGAGGATGTTGTTGGTCGACATCATCAGCACGCGCGCCTCGAGCTGCGCCTCGAGCGACAGCGGCACGTGGACGGCCATCTGGTCGCCGTCGAAATCGGCGTTGAACGCCGAGCAGACGAGCGGATGCAGCTGGATCGCCTTGCCCTCGATCAGCACCGGCTCGAACGCCTGGATGCCGAGCCGATGCAGCGTCGGGGCGCGGTTCAGCATGATCGGATGTTCGCGGATCACCTCGTCGAGAATGTCCCAGACCTCGGGCTTTTCCTTCTCGACCAGCTTCTTGGCCTGCTTGACCGTCGCCGACAGGCCCTTGGCGTCGAGCCGCGAGTAGATGAACGGCTTGAACAGCTCGAGCGCCATCTTCTTGGGCAGGCCGCACTGGTGCAGCTTGAGCTCGGGACCGACGACGATGACCGAACGGCCGGAATAGTCGACGCGCTTGCCGAGCAGGTTCTGGCGGAACCGGCCCTGCTTGCCCTTCAGCATGTCGGCGAGCGACTTCAGCGGCCGCTTGTTGGCGCCGGTGATGACGCGCCCGCGCCGGCCGTTGTCGAACAGGGCGTCCACCGACTCCTGCAACATCCGCTTCTCGTTGCGGATGATGATGTCGGGCGCGCGCAGCTCCATCAGCCGCTTCAGGCGATTGTTGCGGTTGATGACCCGGCGGTAGAGATCGTTGAGGTCGGAGGTCGCGAAGCGGCCGCCGTCGAGCGGCACCAGCGGGCGAAGGTCGGGCGGAATCACCGGCACTTCGGTCAGGATCATCCATTCCGGCTTGTTGCCGGAATGCATGAAGGCCTCGATGATCTTCAGGCGCTTGGCGAGCCGCTTGGGCTTGAGCTCGCTCTTGGAATGGGCGATCTCGACCTTCAGATCCTCGGCGATCTTGGCCAGATTCATCCCCTTGAGAATCTCGCGGATCGCCTCGGCGCCGATCATGGCGGTGAAATTGTCCTGGCCGTATTCGTCCTGTGCGCGCAGGAAGTCGTCCTCGGACAGCAGCTGGCGGTCCTTCAGCGGGGTCAGGCCGGGATCGAGCACGATATAGGATTCGAAATAGAGGATCCGCTCGAGGTCCTTCAGCGTCATGTCGAGCAGCAGGCCGATGCGCGAAGGCAGCGACTTCAGGAACCAGATGTGGGCGACCGGCGCGGCGAGCGAGATATGGCCCATGCGTTCGCGCCGGACCCGCGACAGGGTCACCTCGACGCCGCATTTCTCGCAGATGACGCCCTTGTACTTCATGCGCTTGTACTTGCCGCACAGGCACTCGTAATCCTTGATCGGCCCGAAAATGCGCGCGCAGAACAGCCCGTCCCGCTCCGGCTTGAAGGTGCGGTAGTTGATCGTCTCCGGCTTCTTGATCTCGCCGAAGGACCAGGACAGGATCTTCTCGGGGCTGGCGATCGCGATCTGGATCTGATCGAAGGCCTGCGGCTGGACCGCGGGGGCAAAGGGATTGGCGACTTCTTGATTCATTGTTTCATCTCCTGCGTCGCCATGTGCGGATGTCGCGCCATGGCTCGCGTTGATGGACAGGGGCGCAGCCTGCGATCGCTGCGCCCATCACAGTGCTGCTGACGCACGCGGCGCGCTATTCGGCCGCCTCGACCGGCGGCAGTTCGCCGAGCTGCTTCTTGGTCGAGGCCAGTTCCACGTTGAGGCCGAGAGATCGCATTTCCTTCACGAGGACGTTGAAGCTCTCCGGAATGCCCGATTCGAACGTATCGTCGCCGCGAACGATCGATTCGTAGACCTTGGTGCGGCCGGCGACGTCGTCCGACTTGACGGTGAGCATTTCCTGCAAGGTGTATGCCGCGCCATAGGCCTCCAGCGCCCACACCTCCATCTCGCCGAATCGCTGGCCGCCGAACTGCGCCTTGCCGCCGAGCGGCTGCTGGGTGACCAGGCTGTAGGGCCCGATCGAACGGGCGTGGATCTTGTCGTCGACGAGATGGTGGAGCTTCAGCATGTAGATGTAGCCCACCGTCACTTTGCGATCGAACGTTTCGCCGGTGCGGCCGTCATACAGGGTCACCTGGCCCGAGGAATCGTAATTGGCCATCTTCAGCATGTCGACGATGTCCTTCTCGCGCGCGCCGTCGAACACCGGAGTCGCGATCGGTATGCCGCGGCGCAGGTTTTCGCCGAGTTCGACCACGTCCTTCTCGTCGAGCGACTGGATCGTCTCGTCATTGCCGTAAATGTCCTTCAGCTTGGCGCGCAGCGGCTTCACATCGCCATTGCGCATGTAGATGTTGACCGCCTCGCCGACCTGCTTGCCGAGCCCGGCGCAGGCCCAGCCCAGATGGGTCTCCAGGATCTGGCCGACGTTCATGCGGCTCGGCACCCCGAGCGGATTGAGCACGATGTCGACCGGCGTGCCGTCCTCGAGGAACGGCATGTCCTCCTGCGGCACGATGCGCGAGACGACGCCCTTGTTGCCGTGGCGCCCGGCCATCTTGTCGCCCGGCTGGATCTTGCGCTTCACCGCGATGAAGACCTTGACCATCTTCATGACGCCGGGCGGCAGTTCATCGCCGCGCTGCAGCTTCTCGACCTTGTCGAGGAAGCGGCTCTCTAGCCCCTTCTTCGACTCGTCGTATTGCTTGCGCATCGCCTCGAGCTCGGACATCGTCTGGTCGCTCTCGAGCGCGAAGTTCCACCATTGCGAGCGCGGCAGCTCGTCGAGCAGGCCGCGCGTGAGGATCTGGTCCTTCTTGAAGGTCTTGGGGCCGGACAGGGCCCGCTTGCCGATCAGCACCTCGGCGAGCCTTGCGAACACGTTGCGGTCGAGGATCGCGAGTTCGTCGTCGCGGTCCTTGGCGAGGCGTTCGATCTCCTCGCGCTCGATCGCCTGGGCGCGCTCGTCCTTGTCGACGCCGTGCCGGTTGAACACCCTGACCTCGACGATCGTGCCCTGCACGCCGGGCGGAACCCGCAGCGAGGTGTCGCGGACGTCCGAAGCCTTCTCGCCGAAGATCGCGCGCAGCAGCTTTTCCTCCGGCGTCATCGGGCTCTCGCCCTTGGGCGTGATCTTGCCCACGAGAATGTCGCCGGCGACGACTTCGGCGCCGATGTAGACGATGCCCGCCTCGTCGAGGTTCTTCAGCGCCTCTTCCGACACGTTCGGGATGTCGCGGGTGATCTCCTCCGGCCCGAGCTTGGTGTCGCGGGCCATCGCCTCGAATTCCTCGATGTGGATCGAGGTGAACACGTCGTCCTTGACGATGCGCTCGGAGAGCAGAATCGAATCCTCGAAATTATAGCCGTTCCAGGGCATGAACGCGACGAGCACGTTGCGCCCGAGCGCGAGGTCGCCGAGGTCGGTCGACGGGCCGTCGGCGATGATGTCGCCCTTGGCCACGATGTCGCCGACCCGCACCAGCGGCTTCTGGTTGATGCAGGTCGACTGGTTCGAGCGCTGGAACTTCATCAGGCGGTAGATGTCTACGCCCGGACGCCCCTGGCCGAGGTCCTCCGTGGCGCGGATGACGATACGGGTCGCGTCGATCTGGTCGACGACGCCCGCGCGCCGCGCCGCTATGGCCGCGCCGGAATCACGCGCCACGACGCCTTCCATGCCCGTGCCGACCAGCGGCGCGTCGGCGCGCACCAAAGGCACGGCCTGGCGTTGCATGTTCGAGCCCATCAGCGCGCGGTTCGCGTCATCGTTCTCGAGGAACGGGATGAGCGCGGCGGCGACGGAGACGAGCTGCTTGGGCGACACGTCCATGAAGTCGACGCGGTCGCGGGTCAGCAGCACGACGTCGCCGGCGTGGCGGCACACCACCAGGTCCTCGGTGAGGTTGCCCTTGTCGTCGAGCGCGGCATTGGCCTGGGCGACCGAATACTTGCCCTCTTCCATCGCCGAGAGATAGACGACCTCGTCGGTGACATTGCCGTCCTTCACGCGACGGTAAGGCGCCTCGATGAAGCCGTACTTGTTGACGCGCGCGAAAGTGGCGAGCGAGTTGATCAGTCCGATATTCGGGCCTTCCGGCGTCTCGATCGGGCAGATGCGGCCGTAATGGGTCGGATGCACGTCGCGGACTTCGAAGCCGGCGCGCTCGCGGGTCAGGCCGCCCGGGCCGAGCGCCGAGAGGCGCCGCTTGTGGGTGATCTCCGACAGCGGATTGGTCTGATCCATGAACTGCGACAGCTGCGACGAGCCGAAGAATTCGCGCACGGCGGCAGCCGCCGGCTTGGCGTTGATCAGGTCCTGCGGCATGACCGTGTCGATGTCGACCGAGGACATGCGTTCCTTGATGGCGCGCTCCATGCGGAGCAGGCCGAGGCGATACTGGTTTTCCATCAGCTCGCCGACCGAGCGGACGCGGCGGTTGCCGAGATGATCGATGTCGTCGATTTCGCCACGTCCGTCACGCAGGTCGACCAGCGCCTTGACGACCGCGAGAATGTCCTCGCGGCGCAGCACGCGCGT
>JBEKEI010000002.1:0-70696 GCA_050013915.1 Roseiarcus sp. | reverse complement strand
ATTCACTTCGACCGTCTTGGCCTTGGCGCGCTTCGCCATCATCCGCTCCTGGTCCGGATTGATTGACCGGTCTGAGGTGGCGACCATGTACCAGGTGGGCTTGGTCTTCCAGGCGGGCGAAGTGACTTGGTGGGTGAACGCGTCGGTGGAGATCGGCACCTGCGACACAGCCATGAACCACGCCTTTTCCTTCGGAATGTCCGCCGCGAAGTCGGCCGCGAAATGCTCCTGGTCTATCCACCAGTTGCCGTCGCTGTCCTGCTTGAACGCCTTGGACGCCTGCGGCAAGGCCTGTTCGATCGACGCGCAGCTCTCACCTTCATCGAGCGCAAACGCGGCAATATAAACAAGCGCCTCAACCTTTGGATGATTGCCAGCCTCGGTGATGACCGACCCGCCGTAACTGTGGCCCACCAGAACCACCGGGCCATCCATGGCGTCGATGGCCGCCTTCGTGTACTTTTGGTCCTCGGCGTAGGATGTCTCGGGGTGCTGCACCACCGACACCTGGTACCCATCCTCCTTGAGGATGATGGCGACGGGCTCCCAACCGGAACCGTCGGCGAAGGCGCCATGCACCAGCACCACGTTCTTAATTTGCTTTGTCATGACCGTTCTCCGTTGCCGTGGAGAGGGGCGAAGACAACGCTCAGCTTCTTAGGTTTGCTCATGACGGTCTCCCTATTGCATCGCAGGATCTAAATGCCATGGGTTTTTGCGGGCATAAGCTACGCTACTGGGCATCCGCTCGCCAGCCGAGCCTGTATTCGGGTTGGCGATCCGCATCAACAACTTATTGGAAAGTCACGATAATTTTCGTTACTTTCGTGCAAGAATGGCAATTTTCTACAATATTGCAGGCCGCCAGAGTGCGTGCTAAGCCTACTTCGCGCAGGCGATCACGGCAGCTTCGTTCGAGTCAGTCATGCAATCGAGCGGCGAAGGCGAATGGCTGCACAGGCGGTTTCACTCCGCCGTGCGGGCTTGTTTGGCGGCCGGACAGCCCGATGTGGCGCCACAGGCGACCTTCACGAGCTTACGCGCCGAACACTGGACTCGCTTGGGCGATGTGACGCCCGAGGACGCCTATACCCTGCATTTGAATCGCAGGTCTTCGACCAGCATCTCGCTCCATCAGCGGGTCGGCGGGCGTCAGCGGCACGACATCCCGTTCCTTGGCGCCACCCTTTTCGACCTCTCGGATTTGCCGATGGTGGAGGTAGCAGGGCGCTATGACATGATGCGGGTCTATCTCCCGCGGCGCCGGGTGATCTCAGTCGCCGAAAGCATGGCCCGCCGGTCCGACGTGAGACTTCGCCCGCCGAGCCCGGGCTTTGACGATTACATCATCACCAACCTGCTCAATATCATCAACTTCGCGTTCGATAATCCAGAACGGACGTCCCAACTTCTCGTAGACGAAGTATCCGTTCTGCTGATTTCGCACTTGATCCATAACTACTCGGACATGTCGCCGATCGGGCGCAGAACCCGAGGCGGACTCGCGACGTGGCAGGAGCGCACCGCCAAGGAAATTCTGTTCGCCCGAATCTGCAACCCTCCGACAGTCGATGAACTCGGCCAGGCCTGCGGCGTGTCGGCCCGACATTTCATTCGGGGCTTCCGGCAGTCCACCGGACGCACGCCGCACCAATGGCTGATGCAGGAGCGGGCTCTCAAGGCCAAGGACCTTCTCGAGCATTCAGACAGAACCCTTGCCGAGATTTCCACGATCTGCGGCTACGCCGATCAGAGCCATTTCTGTCGGGCTTTCCTGAGGCACTTCGGCAAGAGCCCGTCGACGGCGAGGCGGCAGGCAAAGGTGAGCGCGGCGCGTGGCTGACCGTCCGGCAGACGAGTTGGGGTCCCGGGGCGCTGGCAGCCGCCACGCCGCTTGACCTCGTCGGTTGCCTCGATTCCGCTGGGATTTACGGTGACATGTGGTGGTGGACTGCACCCCTCGGCTGAGACACGGCTGATTGGGTGACAGGGCGGCCTCGGCTTCCGGCCGGCGGTGGCGGGACTGGTCGAGCCCGGCTTCGAACGCGACCGGCGGTTTACAGCCGAGCGCCGGGTGCAGGCGCTTGGCGTCGCAGACGTCCTCGATGAAGGCGCCGATGGCGCGGCCCGCCGCTCAGGCCGCGGCCTTGCGCGCCGGACGGTGCGGCGTCGGCGGCGTCGCCGGCGCCGATTCGGCATCGTTGGGGTCGAGCTTGGGCAGCGCGTTCATCACCCGCTCGGGCGGGAAGATGACCACCACCTCGGTGCCCTCGCGCACCTTGGACTTGAGCTGGAACTCGCCGCCGTGCAATTCCACCAGGCCCTTGACGATCGGCAGGCCGAGGCCGGTGCCTTCGTCGGCGTTCTTCTGGGCGAGCGAGCCGCGGCCGAACGAGGACAGCACGACCGGGATTTCCTCGGCCGGGATGCCCGGACCGGTGTCGCGGATCGACAGATATTGACCGCCCGCCCGGGTCCAGCCGACCTTGATGGTGACCGAGCCGCCCTGCGGGGTGAACTTGATCGCGTTGCTCAGCAGGTTGAGCGCCACCTGGCGCACCGCGCGCTCGTCGGCCCAGATGCGCGGCAGGCCGTCGTCGAGCGCCTGGACGATGGTGATGTCCCGGTTCTTGGCGCGCATGGCGAGCAGGTGGCCGCATTCCTCGACGATGTGGACGAGCGTGACCGGCTCCTCCTTGAGCTCGTAGCGCCCGGCCTCGACGCGCGACAGGTCGAGGATCTCGTTGATCAGCATCAGGAGGTGCTGGCCGCTGGAATGGATGTCGTCGGAATATTCCTTGTAGGCGGTCACGGCATGGGCGCCGAACAGCTCGCTCTTCATCACCTCGGAAAAGCCGAGAATGGCGTTGAGCGGGGTGCGCAGCTCATGGCTCATCGTCGCCAGGAACCGCGACTTGGCCAGATTGGCCTCCTCGGCGCGCCGGCGCGCCTCGTCGGAGTTGAGCTTGGCCTGTTCGAGCTCGGCGATCAGCGCGTCCTTCTCGGCGCGGAACGACTGGCCGTCGATCGAGGTCGCGTGCAGCCGGTTGGCGAGAATCACGAAATAGATCATCGCGCCGACGCACAGAAAGCACAGCGCGAGGCTGTCGAGCCCGGTCGTCGGACCAAGCGCAAAGACGATCGCGATCGTCACCGGCACCAGCCCGCCGGCGACCGCGAAAGGGATCGCCGAGGCGACCATCGCCGTCATCGCGGCCACGAGCAGCAGCACCACCAGCACGAAGCTGCGCGCGTTGGGGTCCTGCGCCTGCAGCAGCAGGATGACGATGAGCGCCCAGGCGAGGCCGTTCAGCGATTCGGCGAGCACGAACAGTCGGCGCCAGGACGCGATTTCGGCCTCGTCGGGATGCTTGTCGAGGAAGGCGACCGAGAAGCCGTAGACCAGCGCCATCGCCATGCAGACGATCGCGGTCCAGCTCATGACCATGACCGGCGGCACCCACATCAGGGCGCTGACCCCGATCGAGATGACCAGCAGGCACATGACCGGCATGGCGCTGCGGTGGCTCTGCGCGAACAGCCGCATCAGGTCGGCGGCGAACAGGCCGTCGCCGACGCCCCTGGGCGCGGTCGTCAGCCGCTCGCGGGCGCCGCGCATCTTGAGGTTCATCGTGCGGCGGGCGGTCGCGGACGCGGGATCGCGCGACCGGCCATTCTTGATCATTTCCGCAGTGACTTCGCTCATGACCGCCCGGACGCACGCTGGCGAAACTCGCACACAGCCCTGCGACAATGCCTGTTATTCCTTAATGACCGGCTGACGGAATTATTAGAAAGCGAACGAATCGGTTTTCTGCGCGGCCCGATTCGGCCGAATTTGCGCCGTTCGGCGTTAAGCCCGTCGCGCCGCCGGCGCCGTTGACCGTGCCCGGGCGAAGTGATCTGCTCGGGCCGAAATGGCGGCCGCCCCGGTCATTCCGCCGCCGGCGAAGCGGCGAAGGAGGCCGCCGCGAGGCCCCGTCATGCGGCTCTACAGTTCCCCCTTCGCGCCCAATCCGCGTCGCGTGCGCATCTTCCTGGCCGAGAAGGGCGTCAGCGTGCCGGTCGTCGACGTCGACCTCGCCCGGCTCGACCAGCGCTCCGAGGGTTTCTCGGCGCTCAATCCGTTCCAGGCGGTCCCGGTGCTGGCGTTCGACGACGGCGTCGTCCTCTCCGAGTCGATCGCGATCTGCCGCTATTTCGAGGAAATCCAGCCGGACCCGCCGCTGTTCGGGGTCGGACCGCTCGAGCGCGCGCTCGTCGAAATGTGGCAGCGGCGGCTGGAGCTCGGCCTGATGCTGCACATCGCCCATGCCTTCCGCCATTCCCATCCGCACATGTCGGAAATGGAGCGGCCGCAGATCGCCGAACTCGCCCAGTCGAGCAAGCCGAAGGCGCTCGCCGCGATGGCGCGCGTCGACCGCGACCTGGGCGGGCGTCCGTTCATCGCCGGCGACCGCTTCAGCGTCGCCGACATCACCGGTCTGGTCGCGCTCGATTTCGCCAGGACCGCGCGCATCGCGATCCCCGACGAGCTCGGCAACCTGCGCCGCTGGCGCGCCGCCCTGGCCGCGCGGCCGAGCGCGCAGGCCTGAGCGGCGGCGACGGCCGCCTCCGCGCCGCCCGCCGCGATCCCTCCGACATGCGAACATGCTGCGGACTCAATGCCGGGCTACCCGACCCCGGCGGATCGCCGATTTCGATTCCGCCGGGGAGGTTTCGTGACCGCTCAACTGCGCCTCGTCGCCGCCATAGGCGTGCTTTTGCTGGGCGTCGGCTGGGGGTCCGCCCCGGCCGGGGCGCAGGACGCCGGCGGTCAAAACCCGCGCATCGCGCTCGTCGTCGGCGAGGCGGCCTATCCCGACCATCCCCTGGCGACGACCGCCAACGACGCCGGTCTGGTCGCCCAGACCCTGCAGGCGGCGGGCTTCGACGTCGTCGGCGCGCGCGACCTCGACCAGAACGGACTGCGCGGCGCGCTGCGCGATTTCCTCGACAAGGCGGCGGCGCTCGGGCCCGACATGGAGGCGTTCGTCTATCTGGCCGGCCGCGGCGTCCAGTACGACGGCGACAATTATTTCCTGCCCGTCGACGCGCGGATCGCGCGCGACGCCGACATTCCGCTCGTCGCCGTCAGGATCGCCGACTTCGCGCGCGCGCTGGCGGCGACGCCGGGGCGGGCGCAAGTGATCGTCCTCGACGCCGCGCGGGAAGCGGCCCCCGCCGCCGCCGGATCGTCGCTGGCCGGCGGCCTCGGTCTCGTCGATCCGGAAGACGGCGCCTTGATGGCGTTCAACGCGGCGCCGGGAACCGTGGCGCCCGACGAGCCGGGCCCGTACGGCGTCTACGGCAAGACGCTGGCGGGCGCGCTGCGCGAGGGCGGCGTGCCGATCGACGAAGTCTTCGCCCAGACGCGGCTGGCGGTCAGCCGGCAGACCGGCGGCGCCGTCATCCCCTGGAGCGTCTCGAGGATCGCCGGGCCCTATTCGATTTTCGAACGCGCCGCCGACGCGCCGCCGCCCGCCGCGGTCGCCGCGGCGACGCCGCTCGCCGGCCGCCCGCTGAAATCGCTCGACCCCGACGCGGCCTATTCGGTCGCGCTGGAACGCGACACTTTGGACGGCTACCGCGAATTTCTCGCCGCCTTTCCCGACAGCCCGCTCGCGCGCCGCATGCGCGCGATCCTCGCCGCGCGCCGGGAAGCGAGCTTCTGGCGCCGGGCGGTCGACGAGAACAGTCCGCGGGCGTTCTGGACCTACCTTCGCCTCTATCCGAGGGGCGCTCATTCAGGCGACGCCCGCCGCCGGCTGGCGATGCTCGCGGCGCCGGTCGCGCCGCCGCCCGATTTCGCGCCGCTCGACTACGACGATCTGCCGCCGCCGCCGCCCGACGAACGGCGCTACGGCGAAGGGCCGGCCTTCGTGTTCGACGACCCCGATTATGGCGCGCCTCCCCCGCCGCCGGCCGCGTTTCTGCCGGAACCGGACGAGCGCTGGCGCGATCTGCCGCCGCCGCCGCCGCCCGAAGGCCATGGCTTCCTGCCGGCGCTCGCAATCCCGCTGCTGCTCGGCGCCGAGGTCTATCGCCATCATCGTCGCGACGGCGCCGCCGACGCGCAGCAACCGGGGCCGGGCGCGCCGCCGCCCTTGCCGGCGGGCGTCAGACCGCATGCACCCGCGCCGGGCGGCCCCGCACCCGCCGCCGGCGGCGCGGCCAGGCCGCTCCCGTCCGCTCCCGGCGTCCACGCGCCGGGCGCCGCCGTCGCGCCCCCGGGCGCATCGAAACCGGCGCCGGCGGCGCCGCCCCCGGCCGTCGCCAATCCGGCTGCGGCCGTCCCGGTCAATCCGGCCGCCGAGCCCGCGGCGCCCATCTCCAAGCCTTCGCGACAGGAGCCGAAGACCGAGCCGCCGCGCCCCGCTGCGGCGCCCGTCGCGCCCCAGCCGCCGCCGGTCGCCGCGCCCACGCCGCAGCCCAAGGCGCCGCCGCAGGAACTGAAGACCGAACCGCCGCGCCCCGCTGCGGCGCCGCTCGCGCCCAGGCCGCCGCCGGCCGCCGCGCCGCCGCCGCCGGTCGCCGCGCCGCCGCCGGCTCCGGCGAAGACCGCCCCGCAGGAACTGAAGACCGAGCCGCCGCGCCCGGCCGCGGCGCCGCTCGCGCCCAGGCCGCCGCCGGCGGCCGCGCCGCCGCCGCCGGTCGCCGCGCCGCCTCAGGCCAAGGCGCCGGCGCAGGAGCCGAAGGTCGAGCCGCCGCGCCCGGCCGCGGCCCCTGTCGCGCCGAAGCCGCCGCCGGCCGCCGCGCCGCCGCCTCAGGCCAAGGCGCCGCCCCAGCCCGCGCCCGCCAGGCCGTCGCGGCCCGCGTGCGGGGCGGCCAACGAGCCGCCCTGCCCGAAATGAACGCCGCGCGTCGACCCGCCGGCGGGTCGGACGGGCGGGCTCACGCCCGCCCTCAGCGGTCGAGCAGCGCGATCAGGCTCGATGAATCCCAGCGCCCGCCGCCCATCTTCTGGACCTGCGAATAGAACTGGTCGACCAGCGCGGTCGCTGGCAGATGGGCGCCGTTGCGGCGCGACTCGTCGAGGCAGATCGCCAGATCCTTGCGCATCCAGTCGACCGCGAAGCCGAAGTCGAACTGGCCGGCGACCATGGTCCGGGACCGGTTGTCCATCTGCCAGGACTGGGCGGCGCCTTTGGCGATGACCTCGACCACGGCCGCCGGGTCGAGGCCGGCCTTGCCGGCGAACTGCAGGCCCTCGGCGAGCCCCTGCAGGAGTCCGGCGATGCAGATCTGATTGACCATCTTGGTCAGCTGACCGGCGCCCGGGCCGCCCATGAGACGGCAGGCGCGCGCATAGCCCGCGATGACCGGCTCGGCGCTCGCGTAGGGCGCGGCGTCGCCGCCGCACATCACGGTCAGGGCCCCGTTCTGCGCGCCCGCCTGGCCGCCCGACACCGGCGCGTCGATGAAATGTGCGCCGCCGCGCCCCGCCGCCACATAGAGGTCGCGGGCGACGCGCGCCGAGGCGGTGGTGTTGTCGACGAATATCGCGCCCGGCTTCATCCCGGCGAAAGCGCCGTCCGGGCCGAGCGCGATCGCCCTGAGGTCGGCGTCGTCGCCGACGCAGGCGAACACGAAGTCGCAACCCTCGGCGGCGGCCCGTGGCGTTTCGACCGCCGCGCCGCCGTGTTCGGCGACCCATCGCTCGGCCTTGGCGCGCGTGCGGTTATAGACCCGCAGCCGATGCCCGCCCCTGGCCGCCAGATGGCCGGCCATGGGATAGCCCATGACGCCGAGCCCGAGAAACGCGACGTCCGCCATTCGACCCCCGAATCGTTCGCCCCGCGGCGCAAGGCCCCGGCGCCGTCCCGTAAACCCTTCGCGCGTCGGTTGAAAGGCGAATGTGCCTGCCGCGGTCGCGCACATCCTGGCCGCCGGGCGGCGCGCGATTCGCCGCGCGACGCGTGGGGAAGCCATAAAATATTCCGATTTTGGGCTTTTTTGGTCGGACCGGATCGTCCGGACCGCGAATCAATGAGCGCAGCCAGATGGGCGCAGGACGGCGTCGATTCGTCACGGGTTTCGGACTGGCCGCCGCGGGTCTCGGCCTCGCGCGCCCGGCGGTGGCCGAATCCAGTCCGGACGTGCGCTGGCGCATGACCTCGAGTTTCCAGCCCTCGCTCGATGTGATCTTCGGCGGCGCGCAGACCTTCGTCGAGGCGCTGACCGACCTGACCGATGGTCATTTCACCATCGCGATCTCCCCGGCCGGCGAGATCGCGCCCGCGCTCGAGGCGCTCGACGCCGTCTCGAACGGCGCGGTCGAATGCGCGCACACGGCGCTGCATTATCTGTGGAGCAAGGATCCGAGCTTCGCGTTCGGATCGTCGACCCCGTTCGGCATGAACGCCAGGCAGCACACCGCATGGCTGATCGAGGGCGGCGGCGGCGCGCTGATCGACGAATTCCTCGCCGACCGCAAGGTTTTCGCGATTCCCGCCGGCAACACCGGCGGCCAGATGGCGGGGTGGTTCCGGCGCGAGATGCGCTCGGCGGCCGATTTCCAGGGCCTCAAGATGCGGATCGGCGGCTTCGCCGGCAAGGTGTTCCAGATTCTCGGCGCCGAGCCGGTCGCCACGCCCAAGGACGGCATCTATCCCGCGCTCGAATCGGGCGCGCTCGACGCGATGGAATGGGTCGGCCCTTATGATGACGAGAAGTTCGGCGAGCGCAAGGAGGGCGACCGGCTGAACCTGTCGAAGGTCGCGCCCTTTTATTACTATCCGGGCTGGTGGAAGGGCGGCATGCAGCTGCATCTGATCGTCGATCGCGCCAGGTTCGACGGGCTGCCCAGGCCCTATCAGGCCGCGTTCCGCGCGGCCGCCTCGATCGCGCAGACCTCGATGCAGACGAAATATGACGCCGCCAATCCGGGCGCGCTCAAGCGCCTCGTCGTCGGCGGCGCCGAGCTGAGGCTGTTCCCGCAGGATGTCCTCGAGGCCTGCGCCAAGACCGCCAATGACCTCTACGCCCAGCTGAGCGCCGAGAATCCGCGCTTCAAGAAGATCGCCGATTCCTACATGGCGTTCCGCGCCGACCAATATCTGTGGTGGCAGGTCGCCGAATATTCCTTCGACAATTTCATGATCCGCCAGCGGCGCGGGAAGAGCTGATGGGCGGCCGGGCCGCTTTCAATCCGCGCGATCGAACGATTTCGCCCGAAGCGCGGACGCGCCCGTCGCGGCGAAGGAAACCGCGATCGGACGGCGGTCCGGATCGACGGGGGCTTGCGTTCCCGCCTCAGATAGTTTACATATGAACCAATAGTCGCGCCGCCTGCTGGCGCCGCAGCGATTTCCGGAGGCCGCGCCGATGCCGAGCTACAAAGCGCCCGTCAGGGACACGCTGTTCCTGTTGAACGACGTCTTCGACTACGCCCGCTACGACAATCTGCCCGGCTTTTCCGACGCCTCGATCGACGTCGTCGAGGCGGTGCTCGGCGAGGGCGCCAAATTCGCCGAGCAGGTGCTGCAGCCGCTCAACCGCTCGGGCGACGTCGAGGGCTGCAAGCGCCACGCCGACGGCCGGGTGACGACGCCCAAGGGCTTCAAGGAGGCCTACAAGGCCTATGCCGAGGGCGGCTGGGTCGGCCTCGCCGGCGATCCCGAATATGGCGGCCAGGGCCTGCCCTATTTCCTCGCCGCCTGCCTCAACGAATACGCCATTTCGGCCAACCAGGCCTTCGCCATGTATCCCGGCCTGACGATGGGCGCGATGGCGGCGCTGCGCACCCATGGCAGCGCGGCGCAGAAGGCGACCTACCTGCCGAAGATGACTTCGGGCGCCTGGACCGGCACGATGAACCTCACCGAGCCGCAATGCGGCACCGACCTCGGCCTCATCAAGACCCGGGCGGCGCCGCTCGGCGACGGGTCCTACGCGATCACGGGCCAGAAGATATTCATATCGGCGGGCGACCACGACCTCGCCGACAACATCATCCATCTCGTCCTCGCGCGGATCGAGGGCGCGCCAGCCGGGGTCAAGGGCATTTCGCTGTTCGTCGTGCCGAAGATTTCGCTGCGCGCCGACGGCGCGCTCGGCGAGCCCAATGGCGTCACCTGCGGCTCGATCGAGCACAAGATGGGCATCCACGCCAATTCGACCTGCGTGCTCAATTACGACGGCGCGCGGGGCTGGCTGGTCGGCGAGGAAAACCGCGGCCTCAACGCGATGTTCGTGATGATGAACGAGGCGCGCATGGGCGTCGCGCTGCAGGGCCTCGCGCTGTCCGAGATCGCCTATCAGAACGCGGCCGCCTATGCCAAGGAGCGCGTGCAGGGCCGCGCGCTGGGCGGCGCGAAACACGCCGACAAGCCCGCCGATCCGATCATCGTCCATCCCGACGTCCGGCGCATGCTGCTCGAAATCCGCGCCTTCAACGAGGCGGCGCGCGCGGCGCTGCTGTGGGCGGCGCTGTCGATCGACGAGGGCCGCCGGTCGCCCGACGCCGCCGCGCGCCAGGCCGCCGACGACCGCCTCGGCCTGCTGACGCCGGTGCTGAAGGGGGTCATCACCGACATCGGCTTCGCCAATACGGTCAAGGCGCAGCAGGTGTTCGGCGGCCACGGCTATATTGCGGAATGGGGCATGGAGCAGTTCGTGCGCGACGCGCGCATAGCGATGATCTACGAAGGCGCCAACGGCATCCAGGCGCTCGACCTCGTCGGCCGCAAGCTGCCCAAGGACGGCGGCCGCGCGATCACTGCCTTCTTCGGCGAGATCACGGCGTTCCTCAAGGAGAACAAGGAGAACGCCGAACTCGCGCCGTACCTCGCAGGCCTCAGGACCGCCTCCGGCCAGCTCCAGCAGGCCACGATGTGGCTGATGCAGAACGGCATGGCCAATCCCGACAACGCCGGCGCGGCGTCGAACGACTACATGCATCTGTTCGGCCTCACCCTGCTCGGCTACATGTGGGCGCGGATCGCCAAGGCGGCGCTCGCGAAACGGGCGGCTGGCGAAGCGGACGAGGCGCTGACCAGCAAACTCACGCTCGCGAAATTCTTCAACGAGCGTATGATGCCCGAGGCCGGCGCCCATCTCGCGCGGCTGTCTTCGGGCGCCGGCGCGGTGATGGCGATGCCGGCGGAGGCGTTCTGACCGGCCGGCTCCGTCGGCCCGGCGTGAGGCGACATCCTCCGGCGTCATGGCGAGCGCGGCGAGACGATCCGGGGGCATGCGCGGCGCCCCGGATCGCTCGGCCGCTGCGCTGCTCGCGACGACGGCGAAGGTGCGGACAGGGGGAGGAACGATGCCGACCGACGATCACGCCCCGCCGTACCATGGCGGCTGCCAGTGCGGCGCCGTGCGCTATGCGCTGGCGGCGGCGCCCAAACGGGCGAGCATCTGTCACTGCCGCATGTGCCAGAAGGCGGGCGGCGCCCCGTTCATGGCTTTCGCGGCGGTGAGTTCGGCCGATTTCCGCGTCACCCGCGGCGTGCTGGCGACCTTCGCGAGCTCCGACATCGCCGAGCGCGGCTTCTGCGCGGCTTGCGGCACGCCGCTGACCTACCGATTGAACGCCGGAGCGGACGTCAGCGTGACGATGGGCAGCCTCGACGACGCCGCGCATTTCGCCCCGGCCCGGCAGCTCGGCGTCGAAGCGCGGCTGCCATGGTCCGCCGGACTAGCCGGACTGCCCGAACTGCGCACGCAGGACTGGCTCGCCCGGGCGAAAATCGGCCAGGTCGGCAATCGCCAGCATCCCGATCGCGAAACCTGAGGACACGCAACGCGGCGCGCCTCCGCCGCAAGGAGACCGCCCATGACCGACGCCCTGATCTACGACCACGTCCGCACCCCGCGCGGGCGCGGCAAGCCGGACGGCGCGCTGCATACCGCCACGACGCTGCATCTGGCCGCGACCGCGCTGCGCGCGATCAAGGAGCGCAACCATCTGGAGCCCAAGCTGATCGACGACGTCGTGATGGGCTGCGTCGATCCGGTCGGCGAGGCGGGCGGCGACATCGCGCGGATGGGCGCGCTGGCGGCCGGCCTCGGCGACCAGGTTCCCGGCGTGCAGATCAACCGCTTCTGCGCTTCGGGTCTCGACAGCGTCAATTTCGCCGCCGCGCAGATCATGGCCGGCCAGCACGACATGACGATCGGCGGCGGCGTCGAGTCGATGAGCCGGGTCGGCATCGGCGCGGCGGGCGGCGCCTGGCCGGTCGATCCCTCGCTGGCGATCCCCGCCTATTTCATGCCCCAGGGCGTCTCCGCCGACCTCATCGCGACGAAGTATGGCTTCTCGCGCGACGACGTCGACGCCTATGCGGTGGAATCGCAAAAGCGCGCCGCGGCCGCCTGGGCGCAAGGCCGGTTCAAGAGGTCGATCGCGCCGGTGCGCGACGTCAACGGCCTGTCGCTGCTCGACCACGACGAGCACATGCGGCCCAAGACCGACATGCAGTCGCTCGCCGCGCTGAAGCCGTCGTTCGTGATGATGGGCGAGCAGGGCGGCTTCGATGCGGTCGCGACCCAGGCGCATCCCGAGGTCGAGCGGGTGATCCATGTCCATCACGCCGGCAATTCCTCGGGAATCGTCGACGGCGCCGCGGCGGTCCTGCTCGGCTCGGCCAAGGCGGGCGCCGCCGCCGGCCTGAAGCCGCGCGGGCGAATCCGCGCCTTCGCCAACATCGGTTCGGAACCCGCGATCATGCTGACGGGGCCGGTCGACGTCACCCGCAAGGTGCTCGCGCGCGCCGGGATGACGATCGCCGACATCGACCTGTTCGAGGTCAACGAGGCCTTCGCCTCGGTCGTGCTGCGCTTCTGTCAGGCGTTCGATCTCGACTCTTCGAGGGTCAACGTCAACGGCGGCGCGATCGCGATGGGCCATCCGCTCGGCGCGACGGGGGCGATGATCCTCGGCACCGCGCTCGACGAGCTCGAGCGCACCGGCAAGGCGACGGCGCTGATCACCCTGTGCATCGGCGGCGGCATGGGCACCGCGACCATCATCGAACGCGTCTGAAGCGGAGACATCAGCCATGGCAACCTACGCGAATTTCCGTTTCGAGACCGACGCCGACGGCATCGCGCTCGTCACCTGGGACATGCCCGGTCGTTCGATGAACGTGCTCAATGCCGAAGTCGTCGAGGAACTCGCCGCGATCGTCGAGCGCGTCGCCAGCGAGGCCGCGATCAAGGGCGCCGTCGTGACCTCGGGCAAGGACGGCTTCTCCGGCGGCGCCGATCTCACCATGCTGCAGGGCATGGGCCGCGAATATGCGCGCCTCGCCAAGGCCGACGGCGAGGAGGCGGCGATGAAATATTTCTTCGACCGCTCGCGCCAGCTTTCGCTGGTCTACCGCCGGCTCGAGACCTGCGGCAAGCCGTTCGCGGCGGCGGTCGGCGGCGCCTGCATGGGCGGCGCCTTCGAACTCGCGCTCGCCTGCCATTATCGCATCGCCTCGGACGCCGACAAGACCCGGCTCGGCCTGCCCGAGATCAAGGTCGGGCTGTTCCCCGGCGCCGGCGGCACCCAGCGCGTCGCCCGGCTCATGCAGACGAGCGACGCGCTGCAGATGCTGTTCAAGGGCGAGCAGTTGCGGCCCGCCGCGGCCAAGGCGATGGGGCTCATCCACGACGTCGCGCCCGCCGGCGAGATCGTCCAGCGCGCGAAGGATTGGGTCAAGGCCAATCCGGCCGCCGCGGCGCCGTGGGACGATCCCAAGTTCAAGCTGCCGAGCGGGCGCGTGTTCTCGCCCGCCGGCATGATGACCTGGCCGCCCGCCAATGCGATCTACCGGCGCGAGACCTACGACAATTATCCCGCCGCCAAAGCGGTGCTGCAGAGCGTCTATGAAGGCCTGCAGCTGCCGATGGATCTCGCGCTCGCCGTCGAGAGCCGCTACTTCGCCAAAATCCTCCGCTCGAAGGAGGCGGCGATGATGATCCGCTCGCTGTTCGTCTCGATGGGCGAACTCAACAAGGGGGCCCGCCGGCCCGCCGAGGTTCCGGCCGGCAAGCTGCGCAAGGTCGGCATCATCGGCGCCGGCTTCATGGGCGCCGGCGTCGCCTATGTCAGCGCGAGCGCCGGCCTCGACGTCGTGCTGATCGATCGCGACCAGGAGGCGGCCGACAAGGGCAAGGCCCATTCGCACAAGCTCATCAGCAGCCAGATCGCCAAGGGCCGCGCCAAATCGGCCGATCGCGACGCGCTGCTCGCGCGCATCACCGCCAGCGCCGACTACGCCGATCTCGCGGGCTGCGATCTCGTGGTCGAGGCGGTGTTCGAGGACCGCGGCGTGAAGGCCGAGGCGACCCACAAGGCGCAGGCCGTGCTTGGCGCCGGGGTCGTCTTCGCGACCAACACCTCGACCCTGCCGATCACCTCGCTCGCCGAGACCTCGCTCAAGCCGGAGAATTTCATCGGCGTGCATTTCTTCTCGCCGGTCGACAGGATGATGCTCGTCGAGATCATCATGGGCGAGAAGACCGGGCCGCAGGCGCTGGCGACCGCGATGGATTTCGTCCGTGCGATCCGCAAGACGCCGATCGTCGTCAACGATTGCCGCGGCTTCTACGCCAACCGCTGCGTCGGCAACTACATCCGCGAGGGCCATCTCATGCTGATGGAGGGGGTGCCGCCGGCGATGATCGAGAACGCCGCGCGGATGGCGGGCATGCCGGTCGGGCCGCTGTCGCTCAACGACGAAGTCGGCATCGACCTCGGCTGGAAGATCCTGCTCGCGACCAAGAAGGATCTCGGCGCCAATGCGGTCGATCCCGCCCAGGAGAAGGTGCTGGAGGCGATGGTCGTCGCCCAGCAGCGCTTCGGCCGCAAGAACGGCAAGGGCTTCTACGACTATCCGGACAAGGGGCAGAAGAGCCTGTGGCCGGGGCTGTCGAAAATCGCCGGCAAGGCGCTCGATCCCGATACGCTGAGCGTGCAGGAGCTGAAGGACCGGTTCCTGGTGACGCAATCGCTCGAGGCGGCGCGCTGCATGGAGGAGGGCGTCGTCACCGACCCGCGCGAGGCCGACGTCGGTTCGATCCTCGGCTTCGGCTTCGCGCCCTTCGCCGGCGGCACGCTGTCCTACATCGACGGCATGGGCGCCGGCCGCTTCGTCGAACTCGCCCAGTCGCTGGCGGCCAGGCACGGCGACCGGTTCGCTCCCAATGCGCTGCTGCTCGAGATGGCCAGGAAGGGCGAGACCTTCTACGGACGGTTCGGGGAGAAGCCGAAGGCGGCGTGAGGCGGGGGCGGGCGGCCGCGGCCCGGTTCGGCCGGAGGCGGCGATCCCAGTTCGCCGCGGCGCCAACCCGCCCCGCGCTCGCCAGGGCGCCGGTCCCGGCGCGCGCGGCGTCGCGCGCCGCGAAGATCGGGGCGTTTTGGCGCCGCTCGCAGCGTCGGCGCCCGCGCGCTAGTCTGCCGCGGCACGCCGCACTCCAGGAGAGCAAATGTCGTCCGCCATCGACTATTATTTCTCGCTCGTCAGCCCGTGGTCCTACATCGGCCACGCCCCGTTCCTCGAGATCGCGCGCCGCCGCGGGGCGTCGATCGCCTACAGGCCGCTTGCGCTGAACGACGTCTTCTCGGAGACCGGCGGCCTGCCGCTCGCCCGGCGCCATCCCGCCCGCCAGGCCTACCGGATGGTCGAATTGCAGCGCTGGCGGGCGCGGCGCGGCCTCGCCTTTCAACTGACGCCCGCGCACTGGCCGTTCGACGCCGATCCAGGGAATCGCGCGATTGTGGCGATCCTGGCGGCGGGCGGCGATCCCGGCGCCTTCGTGCAGGCGGCGTTCGCCGGCGTGTGGGAGGGCCAACGCGATCTCGCCGACCCGGCGGTCCTGGCCGAACTGCTGGAGCAGTCGGGGTTCGACGCCCCGGCGACCCTGGCGCGAGCCGATTCCCGGGAAATCCGCGCCGCCTACGACCGCAACCGGCTCGACGCCATCGCCCTGGGCGTGTTCGGCGCGCCGTCCTATGTGCGCGCGGGCGAGATTTTCTGGGGCCAGGACCGCCTCGACCTGCTCGACGAAGCGCTGGCGAGCGGCCGCGCGCCGCTCCACGCCGCGCCGTGAGCCGCCCGGCGCGTCGATCAACAATTAATACAAATTAATAAAGGCTAATCACGCCGGCGATGCGGCGCCCACGAGTCTTCGCCGCCGCGGCGCGCTCGGGAACCTTCGCCGAGCCGCGTTCTTATCCTGTTCACGATGATCTAATCCCTTTGGACACGTTGATTCGTTTATGTATGAACGTTAACTAATGGCGCTCAGCGTTCGGTCAGGGCGTAATCACGCCATCCGACGGTGAAAAGGATGACCGGGCGATGAACTATTCCTATCAGATGTACGAAATGACCCTCGCCGCGTTGGGGCCCGCGCGCGCCTTTTCCGACGCGAGCCGGTTCGTCTTCGCCAATCCTTTCAATCCGCTCGCCGCCACGCCGTTCGGCAAGAACATCGCCGCCGGCGCCGAATTGTTCGAGCGGATCACCCGCCGCTACGGCAAGCCGGAATTCGGTTTCGCGCGGACGATCGTCGGCGGCGTCTCCGTCCCCGTGCGCGAGGAGGTCGTCTGGGAGCGCCCTTTCTGCAGCCTGCTGCATTTCGTCCGCGAGGGCGCGCAATTTGTCGCGCCGCAGCCCAAGCTGCTGATCGTGGCGCCGATGTCGGGCCATTATGCGACGCTGTTGCGCGGCACGGTCGAGGCGTTCCTGCCCACCCATGAAGTCTACATCACCGACTGGAACAACGCCCGGATGATCCCGCTCGCGATCGGCGCGTTCAATCTCGACGATTACATCGACTATCTCAGGGAAATGTTCGGCGTGATCGGACCGGGCGTGCACACGATCGGCGTCTGCCAGCCGGCCGTCCCGCTGATCGCGGCGATCGCGCTGATGGAGGCCGAGGACCATCCCGACATCCCCGCCTCGATGACGCTGATGGGCGGCCCGATCGACACGCGGCGCAGCCCGACGGCGGTCAACCTGCTCGCCGAGCGGCGCGGCGTCGAATGGTTCCGCAGCCATTGCCTCAACGTGGTGCCGTTTCCCCACGCCGGCGTCGGCCGCGTCGTCTATCCCGGTTTCCTCCAGCTTTCCGGCTTCATGGCGATGAATCTCGACCGCCATGTCAACGCTCATGTCGAAATGTTCAACCATCTCGTCTCGGGCGACGGCGATTCGGCGGAGAAGCACCGCGAATTCTACGATGAATACATGGCGGTGATGGACCTGACCGCCGAATATTACATGCAGACGATCGAGACCGTGTTCGTCGAGCACGCGCTGCCGAAGGGCGAGATGAAGCACCGCGGCGTTTCGGTCGACCTCAAGGCGATCCGGCGCTGCGCGTTGATGACGGTCGAGGGCGAGAACGACGACATTTCCGGCGTCGGCCAGACCTATGCGGCGCAGGAATTGTGCAGCGGGCTGCCGGAAGCGCTCAAGACCAATTACGTCCAGAAGGATGTCGGCCATTACGGCGTTTTCAACGGGTCGCGCTTTCGCGCCCATATCGCGCCGCGCATAGTCGATTTTCACCTCCGGACGGAAGCGCTCGCCGCGGCCGCCCGGCCGCCGCGGCGCAGGGGCGCGCGCGAGGCGCTCGGTCAGATGTAGTACATCAGGCTCTGTTCGTCGATGTCGGCCAGCGCGCGCATCGACGCGAGGGTTCGGTTGTCGAGCACGGCGGCGATCGCGTTGCGGACCTCGAGCATCATGAGCCGCACGGTGCAATTGCCTTCGGCCGGACAATCGTCGCAACGCCGGTAATAGGCCTTGCTCGCGCAGGCGATCGGCGCGAGCGGGCCGTCGAGGGCGCGCACGATTTCGCCGACCATGATCCTCGCCGGGCTCTTCGCCAGGACGTAGCCGCCGCCGCGGCCCTTCTTGGAATGGACGAAGCCCGCGGTGCGCAATTCGCCGAGGATCGCGTCGAGAAACTTCTTGGGGATGGCGTTGCTCGCCGCAATGTCGGCGACCAGCGCCGGCCTGCCCGGCTCGAGCCCGGCAAGATGGACCATCGCCTTCAGGCCGTATTTCCCCTTGTTCGTCAACATATTCCTGCCCTCGGGCGCTTCGCGCCCGCCATACATAAGCACGCGAATCGATTCAGTCCATAAATACCATAGAAACGCGCGACCGGCGGGCGCTCCGCGGGCGCGTTTACCAAACCGTCGGGCTTCCAGCGCCCGGTCGGAGGCGACGTGGTACGGTGGGACGACGAAAGGGCCCCCGCTGGCCCGGGATCCGGGAGACGATCGATGCGGAGGTGGCTGCTGGCTTTCATCCTCCTCGGCGCGCTGTCGCCCGTCCCGTCGCCCGCCCGGGCGCGCGAGAGCGTCGCCTTCCCATCGCCCTACGCCGCGGGCACCATCGTCATCAGCCAGAGCGCCCGCAAGCTGTTCCTCGTCACCGGCCCGGATTCGGCGATCGCCTATCCCGTCGCGGTCGCCAAGCGCGGCAAGGAATGGAGCGGCTACGCCAAGGTCGACGGCAAATATGTCGAGCCCGCCTGGTCGCCGCCCGATTCCGTCAAGCGCGACCATCCCGAACTGCCCGACCTGATCCCGGGCGGCTCGCCGCACAATCCGATGGGCGCGCGCGCGATCACGCTCGATCGCGACGAGGTGGCGATCCACGGGACGACGATGAAGATGCGCGCCTCGGTCGGCACGGCGGCGTCCTATGGCTGCATCCGCATGCTCAACGAGGATGTGATCGACCTGTTCGACCGCGTCAGCGTCGGCGCGCCGGTGGTGATGACGCGCTAGGACGCGGCCGTCGGCCCGCCGCGTCGCGCTCGCCGCGCGGCGCGCGGCTGACGGACGCCGCCGCGCTGGACCTCAGTTTAGAACTATTCTACACAAAAGAGGATGCGCGGGCGTCCCGCATCGGCAAACGCCGGACGACGGCGGCCTTGGTCGGGCGCGCGCGCCTCTCTTGCGGAGCTGCCACGGTGATACGGAAATTCACGGAACTCAGCGAGCGGGAACTGCTCGCCCTCGCCATCAGCAGCGAGGAGGAGGACGGCCGCATCTTCGCCGACTTCGCCGAAGGGCTGCGCGAGAATTATCCCGCCAGCGCCCATGTCTTCACCGACATGGCGGCCGAGGAAAGCGAGCACCGGCGTCTGCTGATCGATCTGTTCGTCGCGAAATTCGGCGACCACATACCGCTGATCCGCCGCCAGGACGTGCGCGGCTGGGTCCAGCGGCGACCGATCTGGCAGTTGCGCCCGCTCGGCGTCGACGCGGTGCGCCGCCAGGCGCGCCAGATGGAGCAGGACGCCGCGCGGTTCTACCAGCAGGCGGCGACCCGCACGAGCGACGCCGCGATCCGCAAGCTGCTCGGCGATCTCGCGGCGGCGGAAGCTGCGCACGAGGACGCCGCGGCGCGCATCGAAGCGACCAGGTTGCCCGGCGACACGCGCGCGAACGAGGACGACGACGCGCAACGGCGCTTCGTGCTGCAGATCATCCAGCCGGGGCTGGTCGGGCTGATGGACGGCTCGGTCTCGACGCTGGCGCCGGTGTTCGCCGCGGCCTTCGCCACCCACAATCCCTGGAACGCGTTCCTCGTCGGCATGGCGGCCTCGATCGGCGCCGGCATTTCGATGGGTTTCGCGGAGGCGCTCGCCGACGACGGCAAGATTTCGGGGCGCGGCGCGCCGCTGCTGCGCGGCGTCGTCTGCGGGCTGATGACGTTCGGCGGCGGCATCGGCCACACGCTGCCCTATCTGATCCCCAGTTTCTTCACCGCCACCGCGCTCGCCTGCGCCGTCGTGGTCGTCGAGCTGTTGACGATCGCCTGGATCCAGTGGCGCTTCATGAGCACGCCGCCGCTCGCCGCGGCGGCCAAGGTGATGCTCGGCGGCGGGCTGGTGCTCGCGGCGGGGATCTTGATCGGCAGCAGTTAGGGGAACCGCGGCCCTCGCGGCCCTCCTTCACTCGACCTTCCCCCATCCCCCGCCCGTAGGCGTCACCACCACCACCGCCTCGCCCGCCTCCAGCACCGTCTGCGCGCAGCCCGGCAGCTCTTCGATCCGGCCGTCCGCCCGTTCGACGAAATTGCGCCCGAGCTCCCCGACTTCCCCGCCCGCCATGCCGAAATTCGGCACGCGCCGATGCCCCGTCAGCAGCGCGAGATCCATGCGCTCGCGGAACCGCAGCCTGCGCATCGTGCCGTCGCCCGCGCGCCATTTGCCCCTGCCGCCCGAGCCGCGCCGGATGTGGAAATCCTCGAGCACGACCGGAAAGCGCGATTCCAGCACTTCCGGGTCGGTCAGCCGCGAGTTGGTCATGTGGGTGTGGACGGCGCTCGCGCCGTCGAAGCCGGGGCCGGCCGGCGCGCCCGAGCAGATCGTCTCGTAATACTGGTAGCGCGCATTGCCGAAGGTGAGGTTGTTCATCGTCCCCTGCGCCGAACCCAGCGCCCCGAGCGCGCCGAACAGAGTGTCGGTGACCGCCTGCGAGGTCTCGACATTGCCCGCCACCACCGCGGCGGGATAGCGCGGCGACAGCATCGAGCCTTCGGGGATGACGATCCTGATCGGACGCAGGCAGCCCGCATTCATCGGGATGTCGTCCTCGACCATGACGCGGAAGACGTAGAGCACGGCGGCGCGCGCAACCGGCTCGGGCGCGTTGAAATTGTTGGGCTGCTGCGGCGAGGTTCCGGTGAAGTCGACCGTCGCTTCGCGCTTGTCGCGGTCGACGGCGATCTTCACCCTGATGATCGCGCCCTGGTCCATCTCGGTCGAGAATTCGCTGTCCTTCAGCCGGTCGATGACGCGCCGCACGCTCTCGGCGGCATTGTCCTGGACATGGCCCATATAGGCCTCGACCGTCGCCAGCGTGAATTGCGCGACCATGCGCTTCAGCTCGTGCGCGCCCTTCTGGTTGGCGGCGATCTGCGCCTTGAGGTCGTTGACGTTCTGCAACGGGTTGCGCGCGGGGTAGGGGCCGCCTTTGAGCAGTGCGTAGAGTTCGCTCTCGCGGAAGCTGCCGCGCTCGACGAGCAGAAAATTGTCGATATAGACGCCCTCCTCGAGAATGCTGGTCGCGCGCGGGCTCATCGAGCCCGGCGAGACGCCGCCGACGTCGGCGTGATGACCGCGCGAAGCGACCCAGAACAGGACCGTGCCGCCCGCGTCGTCGAAGACGGGCGTGCAGACGGTGATGTCGGGCAGGTGCGTGCCGCCATTGTAGGGCGCGTTGAGCGCGAACACGTCGCCCGCCTGGATCCGCCCCTCGTTGAGGCGGATGATCGTCTCGACGGATCGGTCCATCGAGCCCAGATGCACCGGCATGTGCGGCGCGTTGGCGACGAGCCGGCCGTGGCGGTCGAACACCGCGCAGGAGAAGTCGAGCCGCTCCTTGATGTTGACGGAATAGGCGGTGTTCTGCAGCGTCACGCCCATCTGTTCGGCGATCGACATGAACAGGTTGTTGAAGATCTCCAGCATCACCGGATCGGCCCTGGCGCCGATCGCATCGCGGCGCGCGAGCGCGGCGACGCGCTTCAGCACGATGTGGTTCATGGCCGTGAGCTCGGCGCGCCAGCCGTCCTCGACGACGATCGTCTGGTGCGGCTCGATGATCAGCGCGGGCCCGGCGACCGCGGCGCCGAGCGCGAGCCTTGCCCGCAGGAACACCTGGGCGTCGCGCCATTTGCCGTTCGAGTAGAAGCGCGCGGGACGCTCGGCCTTGGGCGGCGGCGCCGGCGCTATCGGCTGCGCCTGCTCGTCGAATCGCGCCGCGCCGCCGACCGCCTCGACGGTGACCGCCTCGATCGTCAGATCCTTCGCCGGATCGATGAAGCCGAACCGCGCCCTGTGGGCGGCCTCGAAGGCGCTGCGCATCGCCGCGAGGCTTCCGGCCGCGACTTCGAGCGCGGTGTCAGAGCCGGCGTAGCGCAATTGCGCGCGCACGTGCAGCTTGATCGCGACGCGCGCGACGCCCTGGCCGGCGACCTCGTCGATCGCCTGCGCGCCGAGTTCGGCGGCGAGTTCGGCGATGCGCGCCAGCGCGGATTCGGCGAGCGGCGCCTCGACGCCCTGGCCGCGGCTCGCGCTGATGTCGGCGAGGCCCATGCCATAGGCCGACAGCAGCGAGGAGAGCGGATGGATCAGCACGGTGCGGATCGACAGCGCGTCGGCGACGTCGCAGGCGTGCTGGCCGCCGGCGCCGCCGAAACAGTTCAGCGCATAGCGGGTCACGTCATAGCCGCGCGCGACGGAGATTTTCTTGATCGCTTCGGCCATCTTGGCGACCGCGATCGCGATAAAGCCGTCGGCGACCTGCTCGGGGCTGCGCCCGTCGCCGACCTCGCGCGCGAGCGCCGCGAAGGCCAGGCGCACGGCGCCGGCGTCGAGGCGCTGATCCTGGCCGGGGCCGAAGATTTTCGGGAAGAATTCCGGGATCAGCTTGCCCGCCATCAGATTGGCGTCGGTGACCGCGAGCGGGCCGCCGCGCCGGTAGCATTTGGGCCCGGGATTGGCGCCCGCCGAATCCGGCCCGACCCGGAACCGCGCGCCGTCGTAGTGGAGGATCGACCCGCCGCCCGCCGCGACCGTGTGGATCATCATCATCGGCGCGCGCATCCGCACGCCCGCGACTTCGGTCTCGAACGCGCGCTCGTATTGGCCGTCGAAATGGGCGACGTCGGTCGAGGTGCCGCCCATGTCGAAGCCGATCACCCGGTCGAAGCCGGCGCTGCGCCCGGTTTGCGCCATCGCGACGACGCCGCCCGCCGGGCCCGAGAGGATCGCGTCCTTGCCGGCGAACAGCTCGGCCGCGGTCAGTCCGCCCGACGACATCATGAACATCACCCGCGCGCCGGTGCGCCCGACGTCGAGCGCGCCCGAGACGCGCGCGACATAGCGCGCGAGGATCGGCGAGAGATAGGCGTCGACCACGGTCGTGTCGCCGCGCCCGACCAGCTTGATCAGGGCGGAACATTCGTGGCTGACCGAGACCTGGGAAAAACCGATCTCGCGCGCGAGCCGCGCGACCTGACGCTCGTGTCCGGGATAACGATAGGCGTGCATGAACACGATCGCGAGCGCCTCGAAGCCGCGCGCCCGCGCCGCGCGGAGATCGCGGCGGATGGCGGCGAGATCGGGCGCCCGCTCGATCGTCCCGTCGGCGAGCGTGCGCTCGTCGACCTCGACGACGTCGGCGTAGAGCTGCTCGGGCTTGACGATGTTGAGGGCGAAAATCTTCGGGCGCGCCTGATAGCCGATTTCGAGCGCGTCGCGAAAGCCGCGCGTCGTCACCAGCAGGACCCGTTCGCCCTTGCGTTCCAGCAGCGCGTTGGTGGCGACCGTCGTGCCCATCTTGACGACGCCGACGGCGCCGGTCGGAATCGGCGCGCCTGCGGCGAGGCCGAGATGGTCGCGGATCGCCTGCACCGCCGCGTCGTCATAGGCGGGATTTTCCGACAGCAGCTTGCGGGCGTGGAGCCGCCCTTCGGGATCTCGCCCGATCACGTCGGTGAACGTGCCGCCACGATCGATCCAGAAGTCCCAGCCGCCGCCATCGCGCGCCTCTGTCGTCGATGCCATCATGTCTTCTTTCGTGGGCGATTCGGGATCGCGAATGCGCGCCCGGCTGTCGACTTTCCGGAGGCTGCGGTCGGGCGACCGGCCTTCGATGCGGCTGCGCGCCATCGGGAACGGCGCGGCGCGCGCCGCACGAAATCATACGGGGCCGGTCGGCGCTTGCAAGAGGCTGCGCGGATTGGTGGCCGGCCAGTTTGAATTTCCGCCGCCAACTCACGAAAGCCGCCCGGCTGCTGCGGCAGGAACGCGCCCATGCCGATCGTCCCGGACTCGTGAGGCCGCTTCCGCAAAGCGAGTCATCGGGCGCGGAAGGCGGCCAAAACGCCGCTTGGAAATACGCCAGGCGATCAGCGCCGGGGGGCCAAAGGCAGGCGCCCCGTCGTCGAGGACCTTGCCGCGCTCGGGTTCGAGGAACGCCCGGCGCTCGTCGGCGGGATTGCGGGCGCGCCTGCGAGGCCCGCCGCCTGCATGGGCTTGGCCCGCCCGACAACTAGAAGTCTTTAGAAACCGCATCCGCCAGATGGTCCAGTATATTTCCCCAGCCCCTCGTATGACCTTCACAAATTGCCGGCGTCGGTAGGCGCTCGTGGGTCAGCACGAGGTCGGTTTCATCGCCGCGCGGATCGAGTTCGACGGTCACCAACGTGTTCACATGGTTCGTCAGCGGGCCAATCCATGTGAACACGAGCTTGCGCGGCCGGTCGATTTGCACATAGGCGCCGGATACTTCGCGGCTCGATTCCGCCGATGACATGACGAGGCTGAAGGCTCCGCCAGGGCGGAGGTCGCAGCTCGCCTTGCAATCGACCGCCCCCGGAAAGGGGCTCATCCACCGAACCATCAAGTCGGGCTTTGTCCACAGGTCGAAGATCTGCTCCGCCCCGGCCCTAACCCGCCGGCGTATCTGCACGATCGGGCCCGTCGCGTCACCGCGAACCATGCTTGCGATCCCCTGGCCCCAACTCGAGGTCCTGCTCGAGCTCGCGCAGCAGGCGCTCCATGGCGTCGAGCCGCTCCTCCCAATAGCGGCGCATCCGCTCGATCCAGCCATCGGCCTCGTCCAGCGAACGGGCGTTGATGGACAGAATGTGGTCGCGCCCTTTCCTGTGCCGCTCGACCACGCCGCTGGCTTCCAGCACGCGGATGTGTTTCGACACCGCGTTCAGCGACATGGGGAAGGGCTCGGCGACCTCGGTCACGCGCGCCTCGCTGCTCGAGAGCCGTTCGATGATCGCCCGCCGCGTCGGATCGGCCAACGCGGCGAATACCGCGTCGAGGCGCGCAGTGCGCGACGCGGCTTCCTTCCGCGCTTCGATCTCGAGCATGGCGATGGGCCTGACTCCTTCGATTCCCGATTCTGTAGATATTCAACCCATGGGTTGACAATATGTCAAGCCGACGCTTTATTCAACCCGCCGGTTGAACCGGCTTGATGAATGAAGGAGAGCGCGATGCCAAACAAGCCCATTGCCGCTGCGGCCGCAGCGGTCGCACTTCTGTCAGCCGCCGTCGCCCCGGCGCGGGCCGAGCCGGTCAAGAACGTCGTCCTCGTGCATGGCGCCTTCGCCGACGGATCCGGCTGGAAGCCGGTCGCCGATATCCTCCGCGAGGACGGCTATACCGTCAGCATCGTCCAAGAGCCGGAAACTTCGTTGGCGGATGACGTCGCCGCGACCAACCGCATCCTCGATCGCCAGTCCGGTCCGGCCGTGCTCGTCGGCCACAGCTATGGCGGCGCCGTCATCACCGAGGCCGGCGCCAACGCGCATGTCGCGAGCCTCGTCTATGTCGCCGCCTTCGCGCCGGACGAGGGCGAAAAGCTCGGCCCGCTCCTGGGCAGCATCGCTCCCGCAGCGACCAGCATCGCGCCGACCGCGGACGGTTATCTGCTGGTCGATCCGGCGAAGTTCCCGACGGATTTTGCGGCCGACCTGCCGGTCGCGGAGGCGCAATTCATGGCGATCTCCCAAGTGCCGGTCAACGCTGGCGCCTTGGGTACGCCGATCACCGCGCCAGCCTGGAAGACCAAGCCCAGCTATGGCATCGTCGCGACGCAGGATCGGATGATCAACCCGGACCTCGAGCGCTCGATGTACAAACGGGCCGGCGCCAAGGTGACGGAAATAAAGGGCAGCCACGCGGTCTTCTTCTCGCAGCCGCGTGCGGTTGCGAACGTCATCGAGCAGGCTGCTCAAGGCGCCCACTGAAGGGACCGAAAGGATCGAAGGCCGCGGCGACCCTGGACGGCGCTGTTGAAGTCAGCCTGACGACGCGAAGGAACCGGGCGGCCCCGGCGGCGACGGCGCCAATCCCGAAAAACTGTTCGCCGCCGGCTATGCCGCCTGTGTCCTCGGCGCCATGAAATTCGTCGCCTCGCACGGCGGCCTGAAGGTTCCCGGCGACGCGGCGGCGACCGCCACAGTCGACATCGCACCGAGGGAGGAAGAAGGCTTCGGCCCGACCATCGCACTGTGTCGATCGCCGTGCCGGGCGTTCCGCGGGTCGAGGTAGAGGCGCTGGTCGCCAGGGCCCGTCAGGTGCGCCCCTGGTCCGGCGCGGCGCGCAACACCGTCGACGTGAAACGCACCCTCGAATAGGGCTTGCCCTCCGAGGCCAAGTTGGCCCTGACCTCTCGAGGAGGTAGGCTGCGCGTGCCCGGCGCGCGGCGCACACCATCGGGGTGCAGGGTGATTGCGCGGGGGGTCTTCCGTTCCAGCGCGAAGCGGAAACGACGGCGAGCGGCATGATGGCGCTTGGTGGTTTGATCAAGCACAAGCCAAAACCGGGACGCACCAAAGCGACTTTGGTTCTCGGGTGGAGCAAGACATGGAAATCAAAGGCGCAACCCTCTTGTACACGTTGGCTGGCCTGATGATCACGTTCGCGGGGTTCTCGGCGCTGTTGCTGGCCCTTCGACCGGCCGCTGGAGCGAAGTTGTCACTGCTTGACACATACCTTGCAAAAACGGTCATGACGTACATTTTCGTACTGATCGCGGGAGCGCTGCTGCCGGCGCTATTTGCGCTCTACGACATTCCGGAAGAGTGGATTTGGCGAGACGTTGCTGTGCTTTTCGCGCTACCGATGCTGTCTCTTCAGGTCACCTATCCGCACCGACGCCGCAAGGCGATCGGCAAGGGACCGCCGCCCGCGGTGTTCGCGGTCTTCGTGGTATTGGGCTCGGCGGTGACGCTGGCGATGCTTGCTTACGTTTTAGCAGGCCTCCGATACAGCGCCGCAGCCTACAGCACGGCGTTGACGATCGACTTCTTTACCGTCGTTTTCGGTTACCTGATGGCCCTCGAGGTCATTCTGCAACAACCACTGGAAGCGTCGGAGCCGCCGGCGTCCGCTTTGGAACCGTAAGCGGCCTTCGCTTGCCGCGGGCGGCGGCGGTTCCAATCGCCCGGCGCGGCTCGCCTCGGGAGAAAAATGCCCTATAACGCCCGCTCGCCTGTTTCTCCCGAGCCTTCCATGCAACTGACCTCCACGCCCGACAATCCGGTCCCGCCCGGCGCCGCCGTCGCGATGGCGCGCGCGGTCGACGGGGTCGAACTGCGCACGGCGCGCTGGGTTCCGACGACGGCGCTGCGCGGCACCGTGTCGATCCTGCAGGGCCGCTCGGAATTCATCGAGAAATATTTCGAGGTGGTCGGCGACCTGCTGGCGCGCGGCTTCGCCGTGGCGACGATGGACTGGCGCGGGCAGGGCGGCTCCGCGCGGCCGCTGAAGAACCCGCGCAAGGGCCATATCGACGATTTCTCGCTCTACGAGCGCGACATCGGCGCGCTGGTCGACGACGTGCTGGGGCCGTCGTGCCCGCAGCCCTGGTTCGCGATCTGCCATTCGATGGGCGGGGCGATCCTGCTGTCGGTCGCCCATGCCGACCGCTGTCCGTTCGAACGGGTCGTCCTGACCGCGCCAATGATCGGCCCCGCCCGTCTGCCGTTCGCACGCGCGGCGCATTTCCTCGTCGAGGCCTTCGACACGCTCGGCTTCGGCGGCGCCTTCGCGCCGGGCGGCCGCGGCGCGAGCGTGATGGCGATGCCGTTCGAGGACAACGTGCTGACCTCCGATCCCGCGCGCTATGCCCGCTCGGCCGGCGTGCTCGCCGCGCGCCCGGATCTGGCGCTCGGCTGGTGGACGATCGGCTGGGCGCACGCGGCCTTCCGACTTTGGCGTCGGTTCGAGGAGCCCGACTACGCGCGCGAAATTCTCGGGCCGCCGATGCTCGTCGTGGGGTCGGGGCGGGACCGGGTCGTCGACCTGCCCGCGACCGAGCGCTTCCTCAGCCGCATGCGCGCGGGCCGGCTGATCGTGATCGAAGGCGCCGAGCATGAGATCCTGATGGAGCGCGACGCCTTTCGCGACCAGTTCTGGGCGGCGTTCGACCGGTTCATCCCGGGCGTCGAAGGCGAGCGCCTGGCGGCGCGGCGGTGATCGGCGAAGGCGCGGCGTCGCGGCTCGCCGTCGTTCAGGACGCGGCGATGGCGTCGTTCGCCACGCCCGCGTCGGCCTCAACGGCGGGCTCCGGCCACTGATGCCCGGACCCTTCGCCCCCGCGACTCCCGTCGCCGACGACCCCGAAGCCTGCCGCCGCGCGGCGCTCGCGATCGTCCTCGCCTTCGCGCTCGCCCGCGTTGCGCTCGCCTTCAGCCTCGGCTTCGGAATCGACGAATCCTACACGATCGCAATTGCGCGCCGGCTCGATCTCTCCTATTTCGACCATCCGCCGCTGCATCAATGGCTCGCCCATTTCACGGCGCGGCTGGTCGGCGAAGGGCCAGCGATCCGGCTGCCGTTCATCGCGCTGTTCGCCGCGACCGGCTGGCTGATCTTCGCCCTGACGCGCGATCTGTTCGGCGCGGCCGCCGGCGTTCGCGCCGTCTTCTGCGTCAATGCGACGGCGTTCTTTCTGGTCTCGGCGGGGGGCTGGGTCGTGCCCGACGGGCCGCTGCTGTTCTGCCTCGCCGCCGCCGCGCTCGCCTTCGCCAGGCTGTTCTTCGCCCGGCCCGGCGCCGGCGCGGTCTGGCGGCTCTGGCTCGGCGGCGGATTCTTCCTCGGCCTCGCGGGCCTCTCCAAATACAGCGCGGCGCTGTTCGCGGTCGGCCTGCTCGCATTCCTCGTCCTTTCCCCGCGCGAGCGTCGCTGGTTCGCCCATCCCGCGCCCTATCTGGCGGCGCTGTTGTGCCTCGGCATGCTGACGCCGGTGATCGTCTGGAATGCCCACAATCAATGGATATCCCTGGCATTCCAGGGCGTGCGCGGCGCGCCGGCGGCCCATTGGCGCCCCGCCCAGGTCGGCGCGATGGCGCTCGGCGAGATCGTCTGGCTGACCCCCTGGATGTTCGTTCCGCTGGTCGGCGCGCTGGTGGCGGCGGCGCGGCGCGCGCGCTTCGACGAACGGCGGCTGTTCCTGCTGTGCCTCGCGCTGCCGCCGATCCTCCTGTTCACGGCGACCCCGCTATGGGGCGCGCGCGGATTGCCGCACTGGCCGGCGCCCGGCTGGCTGTTCGCCTATCCCCTGTTGGGCGCGTGGCTCGGCGACGGCTTCGCCCGGCGGTTCGCCTCGCGCCGTTGGGCGGCCGGGGCGGTCGCGGCGCTCGCGGCGATCGCGCTCGCGCTGGTCGTCCAGGCCGCGACCGGCTGGATCGGCGCGACGATGCCGCTCGCGCGCGGCGCGGTCGATCCGACGCTGGAGACGCTGAGCTGGGCGCCGCTGCGCCATTCGCCGCTCCTGCGCGTCGGCGTCCAGCCGGACCCCGCCTTCGTCGTGGCGACCAAATGGTCCGAGGGCGGCAAGATCGCGCTCGCGCTGGGGCCGGCGACGCCGGTCATCGTCGATTCCGCCGATCCGCGCGGCTTTGCCTTTCTCGCCGATTCCGCCGATTTCCTCGGCAGCGACGCGGTCATCGTCGTTCCGCGCGACCGGCTCGCCGGCGTCGCGGCGAGTTTTGCGCCGTTCTTCGGCGATCTCGGCGCGCCACAATTGCTGAGCCTGGGGCGCGAGGGACGGGACGAGATCAATCTGGCGCTCGTTCCCGCCCACCGCTTGACGCGGCCCTTCCCCTTGCCCTATCCGCGACGGGAGCCTCCGAACCTCGCAACCCAGGCGTCTCCATGAACGACCAGGCGGCGCCTCGGCTCTCGGTGATCGTCCCGACCTATCGCGAGGCGGCCAACGTGCCGGTGCTGTTCGAGCGGCTGGGGAAGGCTCTGGCCGGTCTGGCGTGGGAGATGATCGTCGTCGATGACGATTCGCCCGACGGCACCGCCGAGATCGCTTCCGCGCTGGCCGCGCGCGACACGCGGCTGCGCTGCGTCAGGCGCGTCAACCGGCGCGGGCTCGCCGGCGCCGTGATCGAGGGCGCGCTGTCGTCGAGCGCCGAATTCGTCGCCGTCATCGACGGCGACCTCCAGCACGACGAATCGATCCTTCCGGCGATGTTCGCCGCGCTCGACGGCGGCGCCGATCTCGCCGTCGGCACGCGCGTCGAGGGCGACGCCGCCGAGCGCGGCTTGTCGCCGGCGCGCCAGAAGCTCAGCGAGGCGGGCGCCCGCTTCTTCCGGTGGATTTCCCGCGTCAGCGTCGCCGATCCGATGAGCGGCTTCTTCATGATCCGCCGGCGGATCGTCGGCGGGATCGCGCCGAAGCTGTCGTCCGACGGCTTCAAGATCCTGGTCGACATTCTGTTGTGCGCCCCGCCGGGCCTCAGGATCGTCGAGACGCCGTATGTGTTCCGCAAGCGGCAGGCGGGCGAATCGAAACTGTCGCCGCTGGTGGCGATGGATTTCCTCGGCCTCGTCGTCCACCACGCCAGCTGGGGCGTGCTGCCGATCCGTTTTGTTCTGTTCGGCGCCGTCGGCGGCCTCGGCCTCGTCATCCATCTCATCCTGCTCAACGCGCTGATCGCGACCGGGGCGCTGCCGGACTTTCGCGCGGCCCAACTCGTCGCCACGCTCGCCGCGATGGCCAATAATTTCCTGCTCAACAACGAGGTCACCTATCGCGACTACCGCTACCGGCGCTGGAGCGCGCTCGGCGGCTTCGCGCTGTTCGTGATCGTCTGCAGCGTCGGCGTCGTCGTCAACATCGACATCGCGTCGTGGCTGTTCGATTTCGACCACGTCTGGTGGGTCGCCGGCTTCGCCGGCGCGCTGGTCGGCGTGGTGTGGAACTATGCGGTGAGTTCGACCTTCGTCTGGCGCCGCCGCCGCCGCGGGTGACCGGGCGCGGCGAGGCTGTTCGCCGAGCGACTGTATTTCCCGGCGTCCGCTCGCTATGACAGGGCGATGTTCGACGACGCCATCGACGCTTTCGCGCAGATCTTCACCCCGCCGTTCCGCGCGACGCTGTGGAAATCGCTGCTGCTGACGATCGGCGTGCTCGCCGCGATCTGGATCGCGCTCGACCGCTTCGGCGGCTCGTTGATCCGCGTCGAGCCGCCCTGGATGGCGACGACGCTGCATCTGGCGCTCGGAATCGGTCTGGTCGTCGGCCTCGCCTTTCTGGTCGCGCCGGTGACCTCGCTCGTCGCCGGCTTCTTCCTCGACGATATGGCCGCCATCGTCGAGCGCACGGTCGACCCTGCGGGACCGCCGGGCGCGCCCGCCCCGGCAGGCGCGGTGGCGCTGTTCGCGCTGCGCTTCGCAGGGCTGTCGCTGCTCGTCAACCTGCTCGCCCTCGCGCTGCTGCTCGTGCCACCGTTCAACATCGTCGCCTTCCTCGGCGCAAACGGCTATCTGCTGGGGCGCGAATATTTCGAACTCGCCGCCATGCGCTATCATCCGGCGGCGGAGGCGCGCGCGATGCGGCGCCGATACGCGCTGCGCATATTCCTGGCCGGGCTGATCATCGCCGGTTTCGTCTCGATCCCGATCCTCAATCTCTGCACGCCGCTGTTCGCCACGGCCTTCATGACCCGGCTGCACAAGCGCCTGCCGCGTACCCCGCCCGCCCCGGCGTGACGGCGATCTTCAGGTCGCCGCGCTGCTCGCATATTGGCCGGTCTTGCGGAAGCGCCAGAGATAGGCGGGCGCGATCGCCTCGACGCCCTGCGGGTCGATCCCGAGGCCCTGGAAGCTCCGTCCCGCCTCGATCGCGCCCGGCGAAACGAGATTGTCGCGCCGCAGCAGCTCGATCTGGTCGCGCGTCGTCGTCAACGCCTTGGGGAACAAGCCGAGGGTCAGCGCGCTCGCGATCTCCGTGCCCTGCGCCATCAGCCTGGCGAGCGGGAACGGCATCGGCGCCAGCACGCGATTGCGCTCCGTTGCCCTGCAGACGAAGGCGACGATCTCGCGCAGGGTCATGACCTCGGCGCCGCCGAGCTCGTATATCTCCCCCCGCCGCGCGCCGCCTTCGAGCGCGCGCGCCGCCGCCTCGGCGACGTCGCCGACATAGACGGGCTGCATCTTCACCGCGCCGCCGCCGAACAGCGGCAGGACCGGCAGGTAGCGCGCGAGCAGCGCGAACCGGTTGAGGAAGTCGTCCTCGGGGCCGAACACGACCGAGGGGCGCAGGACGATCGCGGCGGGAAACGCCTCGCGCAGCGCCGCCTCGCCGCGTCCCTTGCTCGCGACATAGGGCGAGGCCGATTCGGGGTCGGCGCCGATGCCCGAGACGTGGACGAGCCTCGCCAACCCCTGGCTGGCCGCCGCGCGGCCGATTTCGCGCGCGCCGAAGACGTGGACCGCCTCGAAATTCTGGCGGCCGGTCTGCGTCTGCACGCCGACCAGGTTGATTGCCGCTTCCGCGCCGACGAGCGCGGCGGCGATCGAGGCGGGATAGCGGAGGTTGGCCTGCACCGGGTGAACCTGCCCGACGTCGCCGAGCGGTTGCAGGAAGCCGGCGAGGTCGGGGCGCCGCACCGCCACCCGCACCCGCCAGCCGCGGCGGGCGAGCGCGCGCACGACATAGCGCCCGATGAAGCCGGAACCGCCGAACACGGTCGCCAGACGCGATTCGACATAGGGTTTCTCGGCCATGATTCGTCTCCGCGGAGGACCGCAAAATCCCCGTTTGCATAGGCGAAGCGGCGCCTGCTGTATAGGCGCTGCGACCCTATGGCGCGCCGTCCGGCCGCGCCGCTGATGGCGTTGCGCGGCGCCATGCGGCATAGAGGAGCCGGCGAGCCCGGAGACGCGGCCATGGACGCCCATATCGATCCGACCAGGGAAGCCTTCGCTCTCTTCAAGGCGCTGCCGGCCGACCAGCCGATCCACATGCTCAACCTGGTTCGGCTGCGCGCCCACGCCGCCTATCCCGACGGGCGCAAGGCGACCGGGCGCGAGGCCTACCGGGCCTATGCGCGCGAGAGCGGCCCTGTCTTCACCCGCCTCGGCGGCGCGCAGATCTGGATCGGCCGGCCCGAGCTCACGCTGATCGGACCGGAGTCCGAGCGCTGGGACGTCGCCTTCATCGCGCAATATCCGAGCGGCGCCGCATTCGTGGCGATGATCCGCGACCCCGCCTATCGCGAGGCGGTCAAGCACCGCCAGGCCGCTGTCGCCGATTCCCGCCTGATCCGGCTCGCCCCGGCGCGGCCGGGCGCGGTTTTCGGCGAGGAAGGGTGAACGCGCCGCGCCGGATCCTCATCCTCGGCGGTTACGGCGTGTTCGGCGGCCGTCTCGCCCGCCTGCTCGCGGACGACCCTGGCCACACCCTGATTCTCGCTGGGCGATCGCTCGACAAGGCGCGCGCCTTCGCTGCGACCCTGCCCGCCGGCGCGAGCCGGCTCGCCGCGGCATTCGACCGCGACGGCGACGTCGCGGCGCAGTTGGAGGCGCACGCGCCCGATGTCGTGATCGATGCGAGCGGCCCGTTCCAGGCGTATTCCGGCGATCCCTACCGGCTGGCGCGTGCGGCGATCACGCAGGGCGCCGACTACATGGATCTCGCCGATTCCTCGGCCTTCGTCGCCGGCATCGCCGTCCTCGACGACGCGGCGCGGGCAAAGGGGCTCTACGTGCTGGCCGGCGTCAGCAGTTTTCCCGTGCTGACGGCGGCGGTGGTGCGAAAGCTGGCCGACGGCTTCGGAGAAGTCGCGACGATTCGCGCCGGCATCGCGCCTTCGCCGTTCGCCACCGTCGGCCTCAACGTCGTGCGCGCCGTCGCGAGCTATGCCGGCCAACCGGTCGCGCTGACCCGCGACGGTCGGCGCGTCCGGGCGTTCGGACTGACCGAGACGATGCGTCGCGCCGTCCGGCCGCCCGGGCTGGCGCCGCTGTCGAGCCGGCTCTTCTCGCTCGTCGACGTCCCCGATCTCGCTTTGCTGCCCCTGCTGTGGCCCGGCCTGCGCACGATCTGGGTCGGCGCCGCGCCAATGCCGGAAATCCTGCATCGCGCGCTGATCGGCCTGGCCTGGCTGACGCGGCTGCGGCTCCTGCCGAAACTGGGGCCGATGGCGCCGCTCTTCCACGCCGTCCTCGGCCGGCTGCGCTGGGGCGCCCATCGCGGCGGCATGATCGTCGAAGTCGAGGGCGCGGACTCCGCCGGACGGCCGCTGCGGAGCTCCTGGCACATGCTGGCCGAAGGCGACGCCGGTCCGCTGGTCCCGGTGATGGCGATCGCCGCCGTCCTGCGACGGGAGCGGGATGGCCGGCGCCCGGAGTCCGGCGCCAGAGCGGCGACCGCGGAACTCGAACTGGACGATTACGAGCCGATGTTTCGGGCGCGCGCGATCCGTCACGCCGTCCGCGACGACGGCGAGTGCGTCGATGCGCCGCTCTACCGGCGGATGCTCGCCGGCGCCTTCGACGACCTGCCGGCGGCGGTCCGCGCGATGCACACGTTCGTCGGGGCGCGGGCCGCGCATGGCCGAGCCGACATCGAGCGCGGCGCCGGATTGACGGCGCGCCTCGTCGCCGTCCTGTTCGGCTTTCCCGCCGCGGCGCGCGGCGCGCCGGTCAGCGTGCGCTTCGAGGCGCGCGACGGCGTCGAGACCTGGACCCGGCGCTTCTCGGGCCGGATCATGCGCTCGCGGCAGTGGCAGGGCGCGGGGCGCTGGGAAGGCCTGCTGTGCGAGCGCTTCGGGCCATTCACCTTCGGGCTCGCGCTGCTGACGGATGCGCAGCGGCTGCGGCTGGTCGCGCGGCGCTGGGCGTTGTTTGGCCTGCCGCTGCCCGCGGCGCTCGCCCCGCGCGGCGACGCCTTCGAATCGGAGGAACAGGGCCGCTTCCGGTTCGACGTATCGATCGAAGCGCCTTTCATCGGCCCCATCGTGCGCTACCGGGGCTGGCTCGCGCCGGAGCCGTCGTCGCTCGCCGAGGGCGCGACGCCGATCGGTCGATCGGGAATGCGGAACTGATCGCGGCCGCGCCTGCGCGGATCGAAGTGGTCGATCGCCATCGGACGCCGGAACCCCGCCCACCCGCCGCCGCTGGTCGTCGTCGAGGTCGGCGCCCCGGGGACGCTCCGACGGCCGCGTTCAGCCGTTGGCCGCATGCGCCTGCCGACGCGCCGCGATGACCGCCTCGGCCGGGCGGCCCGTCAGTTCGGCCAGATGATCGAATTTCGTTTCGAAGGCGCCGACGCCCGCGGTCGCCGAGCGCAGTTCGACGATCAGGTCGCCGATTTCCGCCTCGGGGATCAGTGCGCTTAGGATGTCCCAGCCGTCCCAGCCGGCGCGCGCCTCGAAGCCGAGGATATGGCCGCGCCGCGCCGCCACCAGGGCGCTCGCGCGCGCCATCGCGTCGGCCGGCACGAGGATCGAGACCGCGAGAATCGGCTCCAGCAACACCGGGCGCGCTTTGGGCAGGGCCTCGCCGAGCGCGATCTTGGCCGCCGCGCGAAACGCCATGTCCGAGGAATCGACCGCGTGATAGGAGCCGTCGGTGAGGGTGACGGCGACATCGACGACGGGAAAGCCGAGCGGCCCACGCGCCATGGCGTCGCGCGCGCCCGCCTCGACCGACGAGAAATACTGGCGTGGCACGGTTCCCCCGTGCACGGTCTCCGCGAAGGCGAATCCCGCGCCGCGCGGGAGCGGCGCGACGTCGACGGCGACGTCGCCGAACTGGCCGTGGCCGCCCGACTGCTTCTTGTGGCGACCGCGCACCGAGACCGCGTCGCGGATCGTCTCGCGATAGGCGATCGAGGGCTTGGTCGCGTCGACCGCGACGCCGAAACGGGCGGCGAGCCGCTCGATCGTCACCCGCAGATGCATCTCGCCCTGGCCGAGCAGCTTGAGTTCCCCCGATTCCTGATCGTGATGATGCGCCAGCGCCGGATCTTCCTCGCAGAGCTTGACGAGCGCGGCGGCGAGCCGGACCTCGTCCTTGCGGTCCCTGACGTGGATCGCGACCGACTGGCTGGGCGGCGGCGGCGCGGCGACGCCGGCCGGTTCGGGCGGGCGCTTGGCGTCGGCGAAGCGCTCGCCGGTGGCGATCTTCTCGAGTCGCGCGAAAGCGACCGTGTCGCCCTCTTCGGCGCGCGCGAGCTTGACCGAGGCGGCGCCCATCAGGCGGGCGATGCCGGCAATGCGCTCCTCCGCGCCGCGCGCGCCGACGACCATCGAGCCATCGGCGAATGCGCCGCGCAGCACGCGCGCGAGCGAGAGTTTTCCGCCGTGCCCGGCATGGATCGTCCGCACGACCTGCGCCAGCGCGGGTCCGTCGGGCGCAACGCCGAGCCGCGCGCGCGTCTGCGCCACGCCTGGCGCTTCGTGGCGCAGGGCCTTGAGCAGGCGGGTGACGCCATGGCCGCGATCGGCCGACCCGATCAGCAGCGGCACGACGTGGCCGCCGCGCAACTCGCGCGCGAGGTCGTCGAAGACGCGGTCGCGCGGCGGCTCGATCTCGCCGATCAACTCCTCCATCAGCGCATCGTCGTAGTCAGCCAGCCGCTCCAGCATGGAATAGCGCGCCTCGCGCGGGTCGGGCGCGACGCCGTCGGGCGTCTCGATGACGATCGAGGGCGCATGTTCGCGATAGAGGAAGGCGCGCTCGAGCGCGAGGTCGACGAAGCCGATCGCCACGCCGTTGCGCCAGACCGGCAGCTGGCGCAGCAACAGGGGCGTGCGCGAGGCCGGCTGCAGCATGGCGAGGGTTTCGCGCACGCCGGCGCCGGCGAGGTCGATCTTGTTGAGGAACAGGATGCGCGGCAGGGCCAGATCCTCGAGCTCGCGCAGGATGACCTGAAGCGCCGGGGTCTTGCGGCCGTCGGCTTCGCAGACCACGACCGCCGCGTCGCAGACCGGAAGGGCGTGGCGCATGTCGTTGATGAATTCGACCGATCCGGGGCAGTCGAAGAACGTGAAGCGGTCGCCCATATACTCGACGCCGGCGACATTGGGCTCGACGCTCATCGCATGGGCGCGCGCTTCCGGGCTGGAATCGCCGATGCTCGTCCGCTCGCGGACCGAACCCTGGCGCGGCGCGCCGCCGCCGCGGGCCAGGATCGCCTCGAGCAGGCTGGTCTTGCCGCTCTGAAAGGGTCCGACGAGCGCGATCAGCCGCGGCCCGGCGATGCGTCTGTCGCCCGTTGCCTCCATGACGGTCCTCCCGACTTCCCGCCCTGGGCTTCGTCGTCCCGCTTCGACCCGCGTCCCGGGCGCCCCAAGGTTGCAAGTCTCGCAGTCCGGCGCAAGATGCCTTTTCGGCGCGCCGGCGACCGGCGCGCGCAGCCCGGCGAGGGTCGCAATCTCGCGCGCAACATTGTATGGACGGCGAAATTCCGCGTCCCCTGGGGCCGCGCGGGTGGGTTTGGCGGGGCAAAGCGTGCAGGCGAAAGACGGCATGACGGATTGGGCGCCCTCCGACCGGGCCGCCCTGGTGGCCGCTCTCGACGGGCGCTCGATCGTGCTCGTCGGCATGATGGGCGCCGGCAAGACGTCGGTCGGCCGCCGCCTCGCCGGGCATCTCGGCCTGCCGTTCGTCGACGCCGACAGCGAAATCGAGGCGGGCGCGCAGATGACGGTGCCCGAGATTTTCGAGCGCTTCGGCGAGCCCTATTTCCGCGACGGCGAACGCAAGGTGGTCGCGCGGCTGCTCGGCGAGGGACAAAAAGTGCTCGCGACCGGCGGCGGCGCGTTCATGCACGAATCGACCCGTCGGCGGATCGCCGAAACGAGCGTCTCGATCTGGCTGAAGCCCGACGTCGAGGTGCTGATGCGCCGCGTGCGCAAGCGTTCGAATCGGCCGCTGCTGCAGACGGCCAATCCCGAGGAGACGCTGCGCCGCCTGTTGCGCGAGCGCGGGCCGATCTATGGCCTCGCCGATCTGACGATCGAGCCGCGCGACGGGCCGCATGACGCGGTCGTCGAAACCATCGTCGCCGCGCTCGGCGCCCATCTGGCCGCTCCCCGCCGCGCCCCCGCCGCCGCGCCGCCGCCCGCCGCGGCCATCCGGGAAGTCGAGGTCGCGCTCGGGGCCCGCGCCTACAAGATATTGATCGGCGAGGGGCTGATCGGCGCCGCGGGCGCCCATCTGGCGCGCCTGGCGCCTGGCGCCCATTGCGCCGTCGTCACCGACCAGAACGTCGCCGCGCTCCATCTCGGGCCGCTCGCGCGCAGCCTCGCCGAGGCCGGGCTGCGCCACACGCAGATCGTGGTCCCGCCGGGGGAATCCTCGAAGTCCTACGCTTGCTTCGCCGAGGTCTGCGACGGCCTGCTCGCCGCCCATGTCGAGCGGCGCGACCTCGTCGTCGCCCTCGGCGGCGGCGTGGTCGGCGACCTCACGGGCTTCGCCGCCGCGAGCGTGCGGCGCGGGCTGCGCCTCGTGCAGATCCCCACGACCTTGCTCGCCCAGGTCGATTCGTCGGTCGGCGGCAAGACCGCGATCAATTCCGTCCACGGAAAGAACCTGGTCGGCGCGTTCCACCAGCCCTCGCTGGTCCTCGCCGACACCGGCGCGCTCGACACGCTGAGCGCGCGCGAATTTCGCGCCGGTTATGCCGAGACCCTGAAATACGGTCTCATCGCCGACGTCGGCTTCTTCGAGTGGCTGGAGTCGCGCTGGCGCGACGTCTTCGCGGGCGGCCCCGCGCGACTTCACGCGGTGGCGACGAGCTGCGCCGCCAAGGCCTTGGTGGTCGCGGCCGACGAGACCGAGCAGGGCGAGCGCGCCCTCCTCAATCTCGGCCACACGTTCGGCCATGCGCTCGAGCGCCTGACCGGCTACGACGGCGCTCGCCTCGTTCACGGCGAGGCGGTGGCGATCGGCATGGCCTGCGCGTTCCGCTTCTCCCGGGCGCTCGGCTACTGCTCCGGCCAGGACGCCGTGCGGGTCGAAAACCACCTGCGCGCGGTCGGACTTCCCACCCGGATCCGTGAGATCGCCGGCCTCGAAGCCGACCCCGAGGCGATCCTGGCTGCGATGCGTCAGGACAAGAAGGTCGAGCGCGGCCGCCTGACCTTCATCCTGGCGCGCGGCATCGGCGCGAGCTTCATCGCCAAGGATGTCGCCGAAGCGCGGGTGCGCGGCTTTCTGGACGACGAACTGGCGCTCAGGGAATAGACTGCGCGGTTCGCGAGCCCAACATCGAGGCCCCCAATGTCGTTAGCCGTCGACGCTCTGATCGTGTTGGCGAGTCTGCTGGCGTCCGCATTCTTCTCGGGTGCGGAGACCGCGCTCACCGCAGCCTCCCGCGCCAGGATGCATGCGCTGGAGATGGACGGCGATCCGGCGGCCGGCCTTGTCAACCGCCTCATCGCCGCGCGCGGCCGGCTGATCGGCGCGATGCTGCTGGGCGGCCAGGTCGTCAATATCGCCGCCTCGTCCTTCGCGACCAGCGTGCTGCTGGTCCTGGCGGGCGACCGCGGCGTCGTCTACGCGACCGCGATCATGACCGCGCTGATCGTCGTCTTCGCCGAAGTCCTGCCCAAGACGGTGGCGATCGCCTATCCCGATCGCGTCTCGCTGGCGATCGCGCCGGTCGTCTCGTTCTTCGTGACGATCTTCTGGCCGGTGGTCGCCGCGATCGAGACCTTCGTGAGGGGCCTGCTGTGGCTGTGCGGGATGCGCGTCAGCGAGCGCCAGACGATCGCCGCGGGCCATGAGGAATTGCGCGGCGCGGTCGAACTGCTGCATCGCGAGGGCGGCGTGGCGCGTTCGGAGCGCGACATGTTCGGCGCGCTGCTCGAACTCGGCGAGATCGAAGTGTCCGAGGTGATGGTGCACCGCACGGGGATGCGGACGGTCAACGCCGACCTGCCGCCGCGCGACCTCGTGCGCGAGGTGCTCGCCTCGCCGCATACGCGCCTGCCGCTGTGGCGCGGCCAGCCGGACAACATCATAGGCGTGCTGCACGCCAAGGACCTGTTCCGCGCGCTCGCGGCCGCCGGCGGCGATTCGAGCCGACTCGACATCGAGGATATCGCGCTCGACGTCTGGTTCATTCCCGACACCACGACGCTGCGCGACCAGCTACAGGCGTTCTTGCGCCGGAAGACGCATTTCGCGATGGTCGTCGACGAATACGGCGTCGTCATGGGCCTGGTGACCCTCGAGGACATCATCGAGGAGATCGTCGGCGACATCAAGGACGAGCACGACGTCGCCGCCCACGGCATGCGGCCGCAGCCGGACGGCTCGGTCATCGTCGAGGGCTCGGTCACGATCCGCGATCTCAACCGTGCGATGGACTGGAACCTGCCCGACGAGGAGGCGACGACGATCGCCGGCCTCGTCATTCACGAGGCGCGCGCCATCCCCGACCCGCGGCAGGTCTTCCTCTTCCACGGTTTCCGGTTCGAGGTGCTGCGCAAGAACCGCAACCGCATTGCGGCGCTGCGCATCTCCGCGCTCGCCGCGTCCAAGGCGAAGCCGGCGGAGGAACAGAGCAACGAGGGCGACGCCGCCCTGCGCGACTGAGGCGTCGCTCTGCAGATCCTGATTGGCTGACCCACGGACCGGCAATCCCACACGCCCGGCCAGGGTCTTCGGCCGCGAGCGCATGCTCGAAACCGTTGGCCGCACGCGAATCTCGGCTTGGAAGTGGCGACTGCGCCCCGCGACGAATTGTCGTCCACATCGACCGAACGCGAATCGCGTGCGGACCTCACTGCGCGGCGGCTGGCGGCGTCAGCGGGTCGGCGACGATCTCGAGGCCTGTGTAGGAGACGGCGCCGCCCGTCGAGGGGTTCGGGACGGGGATCGTGATCGCATTCGCCGGCGGCGACGCCATGTACGGGCTCCCGAGCGCGGTCAGCCTGACGTCGTCGATGAAGCCGCCGTAACCCGCGCCAGACAGCGCCCCCAGCGTCAGCCAGTAATAGGCCGGCTTCTGGATCAGGATATAGGCGGTGCGCTTCTGCGGCGACGCCGCATAGCCGCAAATGTCGAGCAGCGGGTTGACCTGCGAAGCGTTGTAGCTCGTGAGGCTGATCCCGCTCGGCGGGACCGTCGCCGTCGTCGAGGTCGTCCCGTCGGGATTCGTGTAGGTCGTCGTCGCGCCGAAGGCGCTGGTCAGGTTCGGCGTGCTGGCGAGCTGCGCGTGCGACATGAACACGCCGACCGTGTTGGTCGCGTAATTGGTCACCGCGCCGGTCTGGACGTTGAAGTAGTGGATGTTGCCGTAGTCGTTCTGCGCCAGCAAAGACGGGATGTTGGCAGCGGCCGGCGTCGCCCCGCAGTAGACGCTGTTGAGCGACGCGAAGGTGATCTCCGAGAGATAATCGTAGTTGACCTGATAGTAGCCGGGATCGAGAAGGAACGGCCGGCTGATGAAGCTGCCGCCGTTCCAGCCGAGCTCGACGCACTGGAGTCCCTGCGGGCAGGCGACGTTCCAGTAGGGAATGTTGTTGGTGGGTCCCATTCTCCAGCCGCTCGCGGCGAGCCCCGGCCAGCCGCTTGAGGCCGAACCGCTCGAGCCGTCGCTGTAGAACATGTTGCCGCCGTTGTTGAAACCCGTACCGGGATAGACCGGACTATCGAACGTGTCCTCGAACAGCAGCTTGTTGACGCCGCCGTTGTTCGCGGCGAGCCAGGCCGAGGGAAAGTTGTCCTGCGGGGTTCCAGGACATGTTCCCTGGCAGAAGCGGATATTGTCGATCTGGCCGCCGAAGCTGTCATTCTGACCGTCGGCCGCGAAGGTCAGCCAGTAATAGGCGGGCGTCGAGACAAAGACTCTGACGCTGCGTTCGATCCAGCTGTATCCGTAGACGCATACGTCGATCAGGTTCGAACCCGCCAGCTGTTGCGTCCCGTCGATCGTCGTGTGGAGCGGCGGGCTCGAACCCGCGACCTGATCGAGATAGACCTCGAGTTGGTTGTTCCTGAGCGCGCCGGAGACGGGCCCCCCCGAGGAATTCGTGTCGTTCGCCCACGAGACGTCGCTGAAGGTCGATCCGCAGATGTAGGCGGGATCATAGTCGGGATAGTCGACGCGGGCACGATAGAAGTAGCGCAGCTCGTAATTACCGGTCTCGAGATAGAGCTTGGTCGTGATCGCCGAGTTGCCCTCGTCCGTGGGTCCGCTTTTGCCGTCGTCGCAATCGAGTTCCGCCGAATGATTCGCGCCGGGGTCCGTCGTATTGTTGTCGGCCTTGAGCGAGTCGATTTCGAGACAATAGCCGGTGACATACCATGCGATGCCACTTGCGCCGGTGAAGCTGGGGGACGAGGGAAACGTCGACGAAGGCGTGGAGGGCGGCCCCACCGTGCCGCCGGCGTTGATCCAGCAGACCGCGTTGCCGTAGGCGCAGCCGGACGGCGGATTCGCGAACGTCTCCTGGACGAGATACGGACTGTTGACGACTTGAGGAATCGTTGAAGGCGCATCGAAGCAGTGGACCGAGGCGGAGATCGGCACCTGGGGGATCTGTGCGATCTGCATGAACGTCGTCGGCACGTCGGCGGTCAGGTTGACGTTGGCCGGACCGTTCTGGGTCGAGGTGAATGGCGGATTCGTCGTCTGCGCATACTCGAAGTTCTGCGCCTTGAGGCTCGTCGTGATGAAGTTCGTGACCGCGGTGCTGTAGGCGGACTGCCCATTCGAGCCGCTGTAATCGCTCGCATCGGTCTGGATGACGCTCGGGCGGTTGGCGTACTGGCACGCGAGCGTCGCCACCTCCATGAGCTTCTGGCGCGCGCTATACGCGCGCGCGAGGTCGACCGCACCGCCGACCGCGACGATGAGCGTGACCGCGGCGAACGCAAAAATGGCCGCGACATTGCCGCCCGACGCGCGCCCAAACCTCTTGAAGATTCCCGCCGGGTCCGCACCGCGAAGAAATATCCAAAACATCTTTAGAGCCCGTAGCTTTTTAGGCAAACAAAGCATCAAATGGTTGAGGCTTCCTTTAGCCGATCGCCGAAAGGCTCGGGTACAGCCAGGCATGGCGATCGTCGCGTGATCTTGGTTAATGGAAGGGACGCCGCCGGCGTCGGCGCCCAGCGGAGATTCGCGGTTCGGCCAACGGATCGAGCACGCGCTCGCGGCCGAAGTCCTCGACGGCAGCGGGCGCGGCATTGCCGGTCCGTCGGTCAGCCCATCGAAATCTGCTCAGGCCTCTTCGTCGCGCAGCTCGGGCGCCAGCGGCGCGTGGTTCAGCAGCGCCACCAGCGCGACGCCGCCGATCGTGTTGCCGACGATCGTGGGCAGGAAGAAGCCGACGAAATAATCGCGCGCCGAGGCTTCGCCGACGAACATCGCGTAGAACGCCTCCACCGATCCCGCGATGATGTGCGAGAAGCGGCCGATCGCGACGAAATAGGTCAGCAGAATGATGACGAACAGGCGCGCGGACTTGGCGCTCGGGAGCAGCCAGACCATCAGCGCGATGAGCCAGCCCGCCAGCACCGCCTTGACCAGCGTCGGCCAGAAAGGGCCGCTCACCGAGTCACGCGCGAGCCCGATGAGCGCGACGCGGACCGGATCGGCGAACAGACCGTCGATCGCGAGCAGGCGCGCGACGATGAGCGTGCCGGCGATATTGGCGAGGAGTACGAAGCCCCAGAACCGCAGCAGCGCGAGCAAGGTCGCGAGGTTGCGGCGCACGAGCACCGGGAGCACGGCGGTGAGCGTGCTTTCGGTGAACAGCTCCTGCCGTCCGAGCACCGCGATGACGAAGCCGACGCCGTAGCCGGCGCCGTCGATGAGGACATGCGCCGGGGTTTCGGGCAGCGCGGAGCGGATCAGCGCGACCCCGAGAAAGGAAAAACCCATGGAAAGTCCGGCGGCGAGGCCCGACCAGACGATCGCTCCGGCGCCGCGTTCGAGCTCCTCCTCGCCGTCGTGGCGGACGATCTCGTGGATCACGACCGCGGGCGGCGCCGAGTGCTCGGCCGCCTGATCCTGCTCGGCCTGATCGAGTTTCGACGGGGTGCGCGACGATCCGCCGTCCGACCGTTTCGATCCGCCGTCGCGCCGTTCCGCCTCGCGCGGCGCGGAAGTCATTCGTTTCCGTTGCTGGTGAGCTCGGAGTAGACGAGCTGGCTGAACCGGGTGAGGCGGCGGCGCTTGTCATCGAGGGCGCCGGCGCCGTCCTTGATCTCGAACCGGCAATAGGCCTGGGTCAGCGAGTTGACGATGTCGGCCTGCTTCTCCGAGGGGTCGAGCTGGCGCGCCCGGGCGATCAGCTTGTCGATCGCCGGCAGGATCGATTCCGGATGCTGCTTCATCGACGTGAAGGTCTGATCGATCTGGTTCTGCGGATCGTCGAGCGCCTTCACCGCCGGCTGGGTGTCGTCGGCGCGGCACAAGTCCTTGTTTCCGGCGCCGTTGTCGGAGTTCGACAGCATCGCGGTCGTTCTCGCCCTGATCTGGCCGACCAGCCCGGCGCCGACGACCCCCGGCGCCGCATTGGACCATGCGTTGCGAACATAGGTCGCCGCCTCCGCGACCTCTTCGTCGGTCATGTCGGCGCCAACGGGCGGCATCAGCGCGTAAGTGCCTTCAGCGAGACGGCCGCCGAGGATCACCCCGACGACGTCCTGCGGGCCCTTGGCCTGCACCGCGCCGTCGCCCGACAGCGCAGGGACCTTGCCCTCGAGGCCCTTGCCGTCGACCTGATGGCAATAGGCGCAATGGGTGAGATAGACGCTCTGGCCGGTCGCGTGCGGCCCCGAGAGATCGGCCGAGCGCCGGGGCGTGTAGTCGGCGATCGGCCTGGTGTCCTTGAGATAGGCGACGATCGCGTTGATGTCCTGGTCGGTGAGATAGGCGAGGCTGTCGTGGATCGTCTGCGACATCGGCCCGACCGCGACGCCCTTGCCGCGCACGAGGCCGGTCTTCAGATAGGCCGCAAGGTCGGCGTCCGACCAGGCGCCGACACCGCGCTTCTTGTCGGAGGTGATGTTGGGCGCGTACCAGACGTCGAACGCGCCGCCGGAATAGGCCTTGGACGTATCGGGCTCCATCGCCGGGCCCTTGGGGGTGTGGCAATCGCCGCAATGCCCGAGGCCTTCGGCCAGATAGGCGCCGCGATTGATCTGATCCGATTTGGCGGGATCGGGCCTGAACTCGCCGAAATTGACGAAGGCGGCGTTCCAGCCAGCGATCCCCGCGCGGATGTTGAACGGAAACGGCAGCCGGGTCTCGTGCGACCTGGCGTTCACCGGCGGAAGCGAGAACAGATAGGCCTTGATCGCCAGCACGTCGTCGCGCGAGACCTTGGTGAACCAGGGATAAGGGAACGCGGGATAGAGGTGCTGGCCATGCTTGCCGACGCCCTCGTGCATCGCCCGGTAGAAGTCGTCGTCCGACCAGTCGCCGATCCCGGTCGCCCTGTCGGGCGTGATGTTGGGAGCGTAGATCGGACCGAACGGCGACTGCAGCGCCTGGCCGCCGGCGAATGGCTGGCCGCCTTCGGCCGTGTGGCACGCCGTGCAATCGCCGGCGCGGGCGAGATATTCGCCGCGCGCGATCGTCGCCTGATCCGCCGCGGCGGCCGATTCGGCCGCGCATGCGACGGTCGCCGCGAGCGCGGCGCCAAACCATCTCGTCCGGTTCATCATGCTGGTCTCCGCGAGAGAGCGCCCAAGACGACCGCTCAAACGTCGTCAGCCGCGCGGAGTTCCCGAGCGCCCGCGTGTCCCATCACCCCGGGACCGCGTCGATTGCCGGCCGCGTCACGGCGCGCCGACCAGCGCGGGCAGTTGCGCCAGCCAGACGATCTCCCGGTCCGGCGCGCCGGGCAGCCGTTCGCGCGGCTGGCCGGTGCGGTTGCACCAGACGACCTGCATCCCGAACGCCGACGCCGCATGGGCGTCCCAGGCGTTCGATGAGACGAACGCGATCGCGCGCGCCGGCAGGTCGAGCCGCTCGAGCGCGCGCCGGTAGACGGCGGGATGCGGCTTGTAGACGCCGACCTCCTCGACCGAGATGATCGCGTCGAACAGGTCGATGAGCCCGGCGCCGGCGACCGCCGCCTCCAGCATCGCCGGCGTGCCGTTCGAGAGAATCGCGAGCCGCCGCCCGCCCGCCTTCAACCCGCGCAACGCCGCGGCAGCCTCGGGGAAAGCGTCCGGGGTCCGGTAGAGACTCATCAGCCGCCCGCGCAGGCCGGCGCCGTCGATTCCCAGCGTCTCCAGCGCGAAATCGAGCGCGTCGCCGGTCACCGTCTCGAAGTCGGCGTGCCGACCCTGCGCCGCCAGCAGCCATGTGTACTGAAGCTGCTTTTCGCGCCACAGCGCGGTGAGCGCCGGCGCCCGCGCCCCGAGCGCGTCTGCGCATCCGCGCGCCGCCGAGCCGAGGTCGAACAGCGTTCCGTAGGCGTCGAAGACGCAGGCTCCGACGCCCGCCAGAGAGTCCGCGGTCATGAGACAGTCCTCCCGTCGCTGCGCGCGCGCGATGGCGCAATGGACGCCGCCGCTCCCGGCGCGGTTGCCGGCGCCGCCGGCGAAGGGGGTTTGGCGCGGCTTCGTTTGCCGGCGCCGCCCGCGTCCCCTATATAGGCGCCGCGAGGCGGGCGTCGGGCCGGCAAGAGGTTTCATGTCCTGGAATAATCAAGGCGGCGGTCCGTGGCGTTCCGGTCAGGGGCCCTGGGGAGCGGGGCCGGGCGGCGGCCAATCTCCAGGAGACCTCGAAGAAGCGCTTCGCCGGTTGCAGAACGCGTTGCGCGGATTCCTGCCGAGCGGCGGCGGCTTCGCCGGCCGCGGCGTCGTGTTTCTCGTCCTCGTGGCGATCCTGCTGTGGTTCGCCTGGGGCTTCTACACCGTCCAGCCCAACGAGATCGGCATCAATCTCGTCTTCGGCCGCAATGCGGGCAAGACCGTTTCCGGGCTCAACTACAACTGGCCCTGGCCGGTCGGCTTCGTGATCAAGGTTCCCGTTTCCGACCAGAAGATCACCGAGGTCGGCTATCGCACCGAACTCGATACGGGCGGCGGAACCGGCCGCAGCCGGTCCCAGGCGCCGGAAGAGAGCCTGATGCTGACCAGCGACCAGAACATCGTCGACGTTCAGTTCCGCGTGATCTGGCAGATCGATCCCGCGCGGCCCGAGGATTTCGTGTTCGACATTCGCCATCCCGAGGAGACCGTCAAGGCGGTCGCCGAGAGCGTGATGCGCGAAGTCGTCGGTCTCAAGACGATCGACGGCATCCTCACCAGCGACCGCAAGTCGATCGAGCCCGACGTCCAGAAGCGGATGCAGAGCATTCTCGACGGCTACAAGGCGGGCGTGCTCGTTCTTCAAGTCCAGCTTCAGCTGGTCGACGCCCCGGCCGAGGTGCTGTCCGCCTATCGCGACGTAACGGCGGCCCAGCAGGATCTGCAGGCCGCGGTCAACGAAGCGGACAAATACGCCAACAAGGTTGTGCCCGAGGCGGAAGGCGAGGCGTCGCGGATCCGGCTCGCGGCGCAGGGCTACCGCCAGAAGACGGTCGCCGAGGCGATCGGGCAGACCTCGCGCTTCGACCAGGTCTATGCGCAATACAAGAACGCGCCCGGCGTCACGCGCGAACGCCTCTATCTCGAGACGATGGAGCACGTTCTGGGCGCGATGGACAAGACCATCCTCGACACGTCGGGCGTGAGCCCGCCGGTGCCCTATCTGGCGCTCGACGCCGTGCGGCCGAAGCCGGCGGGAGCCGCCAAATGAGGAATCCGTTCGCCGGCCTCGCCGTCCTCGGCGCGGCGATCATCGTGCTGATCGTCGTCGCCGGCTCGCTGTTCACCATCGATCCGACCGAGCAGGCGCTGGTGCTGCGCTTCGGCCAGCCGGTGCGCGACCTCATCGACGCGCCCGGCCTCTACGCCAAATGGCCGTTCATCGACGCCGTCATCTACATCGACAAGCGCATCCTCGATCTCGACGAGAGCCGGCAGGAGGTCCTGGTCGCCGACAACCAGCGGCTGGAAGTGGACGCCTTTGTGCGTTACCGGATTTCCGATCCGCTGAGGTTCTATCAGACGGTCGGCACGGTCCAGGGCGCCAACGCCCAGCTCGGCGGCATGCTGAACTCCGCCTTGCGCAGCACGCTCGGGGAGGCCTCGATCACCGACATCGTGCGCGACCGCCGCGACGCGCTGATGAGCGAAATCCGCGATCAGGTGAAGTCGAGCGCCGAGCGTTTCGGCCTCGCGGTGATCGACGTGCGCATCAAGCGGGCCGATCTTCCCGCCGAAAACTCCAAGGCGGTCTTCAACCGCATGGAGACCGAACGCCAGCAGCGGGCGGCCAAGTTCCGGGCGCAGGGGTCCCAGCAGAGCCAGCAGATCCACGCGGAGGCCGACCGCAAGGTCACGGTGACGATCGCCGAGGCGCAGCAGGAAGCCGACCAGATCAGCGGCCAGGGCGACGCCGAGCGCAACCGGATCTTCGCCGAAAGCTATGGCAAGGATCCCGACTTCTTCGCGTTCTACCGCTCCATGCAGGCCTACGAAACGGCTCTGAAAAGCGGCGATTCGCGCATCGTGATCAGTCCCAGATCGGATTTCTTCCGCTATTTCAGCACGCCGACGCCGACCGCGCCGGCGACCGGCGAATCCGCGCCGGAAACGCAAACGGTCAAGTAGGTTGCGCGATTTCACCGCCGCCGTCGGCCTCGTCTTCGCGATCGAAGGCATGCTGCTGGCGGGCTTCACCGAGACGATGCGCGTCCCCATGGCCCGGGCGGCCCGGCGGCTCGGTTGATGGGCGAGCGCGGCCCCATATGGCATAATGCGCGCTCCGGCGGCCTTCGCCGCTTTGCCGACACGATTGTTGGTCAGGGGTTGCGTAGCCAGAATCCGACCACAGAATCTCTCCAGGAGAAAGACGCCATGCGCGTTATTCCAACGTCCGCCCCGGTTCGATTGAGTCCATTCTCGTCCCGGTCGGGCGTATGGCGCGCAGGTCGCGGTCCCGCGCTCGGTCTGGCGCTTGCGGCGGGTCTGGCGGTCGGTCTGGCTCCGATGCCAGTCGGCCCGGCCATGGCGCAGGCCAAGCCGACCTCGCTCGCCGATCTCGTCGACAGCGTCGCGGAGGCGGTGGTCAACATTTCGGCGACGCAGACGTTCGACGAGAAGGAGGCCGACGCCGCGCCGAACCTGCCGAAGGGCACGCCCTTCGACGACATGTTCGAGCAGTTCTTCCGCAACCACGGCCAGAACGGCGATGCGCCGCGTCCGCGGAAGTCGAGTTCGCTGGGCTCCGGCTTCGTCATCGACGCCACCGGGATCGTCATCACCAACAATCACGTCGTGGGCGACGCCAACGACATCATGGTGATCTTCACCGACGGGCGGAAGCTGAAGGCCGAGGTGATCGGCAAGGATCCGAAGGTCGATGTCGCAGTGCTGCGGGTCAAGAGCGACAAGCCGCTCAAGACCGTGAAGTTCGGTGACAGCGACAAGATGCGCGTCGGCGACGGCGTGATGGCGGTCGGCAATCCCTTCGGCCTCGGCGAGACCGTGACCGCCGGCATCGTCTCGGCGCGCAACCGCAACATCGACAGCGGCCCCTACGACAATTTCATCCAGACCGACGCGTCGATCAACAAGGGCAATTCGGGCGGCCCGCTGTTCAACATGGCAGGCGAGGTCATCGGCATCAACACGGCGATCCTGTCGCCGTCGGGCGGCTCGATCGGCATTGGCTTCGCCACGCCCTCGGACCTGGTGATGCCGGTCATCGCCCAGCTCGAGGAATTCCACGAGACGCGTCGCGGCTGGCTCGGCGTGCGCATCCAGAACGTCGACGATTCCATCGCCGAGAGCCTCGGCCTCGGCACGGCGCGCGGCGCGCTGATCGCCGGCATCGACGAGCGCGGCCCGGCCAAGCCGGCCGGCCTGCTGTCGGGCGACGTGATCGTCAAGTTCGACAACAAGGAGATCAAGGAATCGCGCGATCTTCCGAAGCTCGTCGCCTCGCTGCCGGTCGGCAAGGAAGTTGAGGTGGTGATCGTCCGCAAGGGCCAGGAAATGACCAAGACGGTCAAGCTCGGCCGCCTCGAGGACGGCGAGAAGGTCGCAGCGCTCGCCGCCGCGCCCGTCGACGACGAGGCCGCCGCCCAGAGGAAGGCGATGTCCAAGGCGTTCGGCATGGAGCTTTCGGGCCTGTCGGACGAGGCGCGCAAGACGTTCAAGATCAAGGACAGCATCAAGGGAGTCGTCGTCTCCGCGGTCGAGCCCAATTCGCCCGCCGCCGAGAAGGGGCTGCAGCCCGGCGACGTGATCGAAGAGGTCAACCAGCAGGCGGTGACCGCGCCGGGCGAAGTCAGCAAGGCGATCGACGCGCTCAAGAAGGGCGGCAAGAAATCGGCCCTGCTGCTGGTCGCCAACGGCGCCGGCGACGTGCGTTTCGTCGCGCTGGCCATCGAATAAGGCCATGGTCGGCCGTCAGGCGTCGAGGAATGAGGCCCTCGCATAGCCCTGGGCGTAGAGCAGGGCGGTGAGGTCGGCATGGTCGATGCGGGCGTGCGCCGCAGCGGCGACGGCGGGCTTGGCGCGAAAGGCGACGCCGAGCGCAGCCTCGCCGAGCATGGCCAGATCGTTGGCGCCGTCGCCGATCGCGAGCGTCTCTCCCGCACCCAGGCCAAGGCGCGCGCGCAGGTCGCGCAGGGCGGCGAGCTTGGCGTCGCGCCCCAGGATCGGTTCGGCGACCCGGCCGGCGAGCAGGCCGTCGGCGACGATCAGCCGGTTGGCCCGATGTTCGTCGAATCCGAGCCGGGCGGCGATCGCGCCGGTGAACTGGGTGAATCCCCCGGAGACGATCGCCGCATAGGCCCCGTGCGCGCGCATGGTCGCAACCAGCGCGCGCGCTCCCGGGGTCACGGTGATCGCGGCCTCCAGGACCTCGGCGATGACCGTCTCGGGCAGCCCCGCCAGCAGGGCGACGCGTTCGCGCAGGGCGGGCTCGAACGCGATTTCACCGCGCATCGCGCGTTCGGTGATCGCCGCCACGCGCGCGCCGATGCCGACCCGGGCCGCCAGTTCGTCGATGCACTCCTGGCCGATCAGCGTCGAGTCCATGTCGGCGAGCAGCAGCTTCTTGCGCCGGCCTGCGACGGCTTGCGCGATGGCGTCGATCGGCTCGCCCGCCAGCGCGCCGCCGAGCGCCGCGCGAGCCCGCGCCAGCGCCGGATCGTCGCCCTCGAACAGGAGATCGGCCGCAACCCCGGGCTCGAGCCATCGCGCGCCCGAAAAGCCCGGCAGGGCTTGCGCGGCGCGCGCGATCACGGCATCGCTGAGGCTGGAAACCGCGGGATCGGCGACGAGCGTGGCGACGAGGACTTGCGAGGGCATGGGTCCTGACGGTTCGGACGTCGCGGCGCCGGGATGAAGCGCCGCGTCCTTCTCATCGCAGGCCCGACGGCGAGCGGCAAGTCGGCCGCCGCGCTGGCGCTCGCGCTGCAATTCGGCGCGACGATCGTCAACGCCGATTCAATGCAGGTCTACCGCGACCTGCGCGTGCTGACGGCGCGCCCGGACGCCGACGAGGAGGGTCGCGCCCCGCACGAACTGTTCGGCGTGGTCGACGGCGCGGTGAATTTCTCCGCCGGTCGCTGGCTGGCCGCGGCGACCGCGGCGGCGGAGCGCGCCGCCGCGCGCGGCGCCCCGGCGATCTTTGTCGGCGGCACCGGCCTCTATCTGCGCGCGCTGACCCGCGGCCTTTCCGATATTCCGGCCGTGCCGGAGGCGGTGCGCGCTCATGTGCGCGCCGAGGCGGCGCCGCTCGAGAGCGCCGCGCTGCACGCCCGGCTCGCCGCGCTCGATCCCGCTTCCGCCGCCGGGCTGCGCCCCGGGGACCGCCAGCGCGTCCTCAGGGCGCTCGAAGTGCTCGCCGCCACGGGCCGGCCGCTCGCATCCTTCCACGGCGCCCGGGTCGCGCCGCCGCTGGCCCCAGGCGAATGGGCAGGGCTGTTCCTCGCCCCCGAGCGAGGCGCGCTCGACGCCGCGATCGACCGGCGCTTCCGGGCCATGCTCGCGGCAGGCGCGCTCGAGGAGGTGGCGGCGCTCGCCGCGCGCCGGCTCGATGCCGCGCTTCCCGTCATGCGCGCGCATGGCGTTCCGCATCTCATCGACCACCTCGACGGGAAAGCGACGCTCGCCGAGGCGGCGAGCCGCTCGGCGCTCGACACGCGCCGCTACGCCAAGCGCCAGTTCACCTGGGCGCGCCACCAGATGCCGGAATTCGTCTGGGTCGCCCCGGACGCGGCGCTCGAGGCGGGCGGCCGTGCGCTGGACGGCTTCCGCTGACCCGAGGCTTCGGCTAAATCTTGGCGATGCCAAGGAAAGCCGCGTCCATCGACCAACCCGGCCTCGACGAGGCGCGCGCCGAACATGCGCGGCTCGGCGCCGAGATCGCGCGCCACGACCGGCTCTATCACGCCGAAGACGCGCCGATCATTTCGGACGCCGACTATGACGCCCTCCGTCGCCGCTACACCGAACTGGAGGCGACGTTTCCGGCGCTCGCGGGGGCCGGTTCGCAGAACAAGCGGGTCGGCGCGCCGCCTTCGGAGAAGTTCGCCAAGGTCCGCCATGTCGTGCCGATGCTGTCGCTCGGCAACATCTTCGAGGAGGCCGAGGTCACCGAGTTCTGCGCGCGGGTGCGCCGCTTTCTCGGCCTCGCCGAGGACGCCGAGCTCGGCGTCACGGCCGAGCCGAAAATCGACGGTCTTTCCTGCGCGCTACGCTACCGGAATGGCGAACTCGTCCAGGCCGCCACGCGCGGCGACGGATTCGAGGGCGAGGACGTCACCGCCAACGTGCGCACGATCGCGGCGATCCCGAACGAGCTCGCCGGGGCCCCGCCGGAGATTCTCGAGGTGCGCGGCGAAGTCTACATGGCGAAGGCGGATTTCGCCGCCATGAACGCGCGCCAGAGCGCGGCCGGCAAGCCGGCATTCGCCAATCCGCGCAACGCAGCGGCCGGATCGCTGCGCCAGCTCGACGCGCGGATCACCGCCGAGCGGCCGCTGCGCTTCTTCGCCTATGCCTGGGGCGAGGCGAGCGCGCTGCCAGCCGACAGCCAGCTCGGCATGATCGCCGCGTTCAAGCGATTCGGGCTGCCGGTCAATCCGCTGACCAAGCTCTGCGGTTCCGCGCAGGAGATGATCGCGCAGTTCCGGGCGATCGAAGCCCAGCGGGCGACGCTCGGCTACGACATCGACGGCGTCGTCTACAAGGTCAACGCGCTCGCGCTGCAGGAGCGGCTCGGCTTCGTCTCGCGCAGCCCGCGCTGGGCGGTCGCGCACAAGTTTCCCGCCGAACAGGCGACCACGATCGTCGATGCGATCGAGATCAATGTCGGGCGGACCGGCGCGCTGACGCCGATCGCCAGACTGCGGCCGGTGACGGTCGGCGGGGTCGTCGTCTCCAACGCCACGCTGCACAACGAGGACGAGATTGCGCGCAAGGACGTGCGGGTCGGCGACACCGTGCGCATCCAGCGCGCCGGCGACGTGATTCCGCAGGTCCTAGGCGTCGTCGACGCCGACCGGGCCGGCCGCGGACCGACTTACGTCTTCCCGAAGTTCTGCCCCGTCTGCGGTTCCGCGGCGTTGCGTGAGATCGACGAAAGGACCGGCGTCGCCGATGTCGTGACGCGCTGTACAGGCACGCTGGTCTGCCCGGCCCAGGCCGTCGAGCGGCTGAAGCATTTCTGCTCGCGCAACGCGATGGACATCGAGGGCCTCGGCGACAAGCAGATCGAATTGTTTTTCGCCGAGGGCCTCATCACGACGGCGGCCGACATATTCACGCTTGAAAAGCGCGACGGCGAACATGGCCCGCGCCTCAGCGAGCGTGACGGCTTCGGCGAACTCTCCGCACGCAATCTGTTCGCCGCGATCGAGGCGCGGCGCACGGTCGCGGTGAACCGCTTCATCTACGCTTTGGGCATCCGCCACGTCGGCGAGACCAATGCGCGCCGGCTCGCGCGCCATTTCGGCGATTTCGCCGCGCTGCGCGCCGCCGCACTGACCTCCGAGGGCCGCCAGGAGATCGACGGCGTCGACGGCATCGGCCCGGTCGTCGCCGAGGCTCTGGTCGATTTCTTCGCCGAGCCGCACAACGAGGCCGCGCTCGACCGGCTGCTCGCCGAGGTCGCGACGATTCCCATGGAGGCCGTCGCCGCCGGCCATCCGCTCGCGGGCAAGACGATCGTCTTCACCGGCGCCCTCGAGAAAATGACGCGCGACGAGGCCAAGGCGATGGCCGAGCGGCTTGGCGCAAAAGTGTCCGGCTCGGTCTCGGCCAAGACCGACCTGCTGGTCGCCGGCCCCGGCGCCGGCTCGAAGCTGACCAAGGCGCGCGAACTCGGCGTCGAGGCGATCGACGAAGAGGAATGGCTCCGCCGCGCCGGGCGGGGGTGACGGGGCGCGGCCGCGCGGTCACCGATAGAGATCGGCCCGCGTCGGCGGCAGCCCCACGGGCCCCTTCAGCCGCCTCGACGCCAGGGTCTGGTATATGCCCGCGTTGTTGCGCTGGAACGTGATCGAGCACGCGGCGAGATAGGCGATCCAGACGCGTGTCGTGACCTCGCCGACCTCGCGGCACGCCGCGTCGTAATTGGCGACGAGCCGGTCGTGCCAGAACTTGCAGGTGCGCTGGTAATGCTCGCGCCAGCCCTCGACGTCGTGGATCTCGAAGCCGTTGCGCTCGAGATTGGTGACGGTGCGGCCGATATAGTCGAGTTCGCCGCCGGGAAAGACATAGCGCGTCAGCGCCGCGAAATCGGCGCGGCGTCGGCCCGTGCGCGCCGTTCGACTGCCGCCGGGGCGGGTGATCGCGTGATGCAGGAACAGGCCGCCCGGCTTCAGCAGGCGGCGGACGATCTCGAAATAGGCGTCGAAGTTGTCGAGCCCGATATGTTCGAACATGCCGATCGAGGCGATCTTGTCGAAGCGCCCCTCGCCCGCGAGCAGCGCATAGTCGATCAGTTCGAGCGAGACGCGGTCGGCGAGGCCGAGCCGCTCGACCTTTTCCGTGGCCAGCGCGATCTGCTGTTCGGACAGCGTCACACCGTGAACCGTGACGCCGTAATGGAGCGCCGCATGGCAGGCGAAAGCGCCCCAGCCGCAGCCGATGTCGAGCACGCGATCGCCCGGGCGCAGCCGCAGCTTGCGGCAGACCATGTCGAGCTTCTGGTTCTGCGCGGTGTCGAGGTCGTCATCCCAGTCGTGGAAGTAGCCGCAGCTGTAGACCATCTCGCGGTCGAGCCACAGTCGATAGAACGCGTTGGAGACGTCGTAGTGATGGGCGATGTCCTTCTTGTTGTCGTCCGGCGCGCCGCCGCCGCGCCGCTCCGGCGCGATCGCCTCCAGCGGCCACGGACCGCCGCGCGGAACGAACAGGAAGTCGAGCGCGGTCTTCAGCGCCCGCGGCCGTCCTACCGATCGCGTGATGTCGCGCGTGCGGCCCTGGGGTCTGTTGGCGACGAGGTCGAGCAGGGTGCCATTGACGATGTCGATCCGCTTGGCGGCCCAGAGATTGGCGAGCGTGGTGATCCGGGGCGCGCGCACGAGCGCGGCGACCGCGCCCTCGTCGGCGATCGCTACAGCAAGGGCGGTCGCCGGCCAGTCGGATGGGATCAGCGAGCCGTCCCAGAGTCGAAACCCGAAGGCGAGATTCAGGCGCTGGTGGAGCTGCGCCAGCAGCGACGCCAGGCTTCGTATTCGGCGCTGCGCGTTGGCCACGAGGGTTTCATCGCTCCGATCGCAGACGCCGGCCGCGACCCTCCCGACATTTGGCGCCGCGGCGCCGCGCGCGCAAGCGCTTCCGCCCGACCCGCCGGCGTGGGACATTGGCGTTCGTCTCCGGGTTCCGTCGCCAGACAGAGAGCCGCCATGAGCAGCCTATCGATTCGCCCGGCCAGACCCGCGGATCTCGACGCCATCCTGGCGCTCGAATTTGCCGTCTTTTCCGCCGACCGCCTGTCGCGCCGCTCGCTGCGCGGGTTCATCGCGAGCCCGCATCGGCCGGTCCTCGTGGCGGTCGCCGACCGCGCCCTGGCGGGCTATGCGCTGGTCGCGCTGCGCCGGGGATCGCGCGCGGCGCGCCTCTATTCGATCGCCGTCGACCGGCGCATCGGCCGGCGCGGCGTCGGGCGCGCGCTGATGGCCGCCTGCGAGCGCTACGTCCGGGCGCAGGGGCGCGACTGCCTCCGGCTGGAGGTCCGCGCCGACAACGAAGCCGCGATCGCCCTCTACCGCAGCCTCGGCTTCCGGGAATTCGGCCATTACGACGATTACTACGCCGACGGCGCCAGGGCGCTGCGGTTCGAGAAGCGGCTCGGCGCGCCCACGCCGGACCCGGCCTGCTGAGCCGTTCACGAAATATTGCGCGTGACTCATCGCCCCGGTTGCATCGGCCTCAAAGCAGGCACATTGTGTCGATCCACTCGACTCGCGCGTCTCGCGCGCGCCGCCCCCGCGGGATTTTCGCTTGTTCTCACGCGACCGGCCGAGGAGCAGATCGGAAGCATGAGCTCGCCTCCCGCAAACCAGCCTGCGCGCCGGCGCGGAGGCGCCCGTCGATTGGATCCGGCGCGATGACGGGTTGGGTCATTCTCGTCGATCAGCCTCGCGATTTCCCCAATGCGGACACGCCGCACAAGGTGATCACGACCAGCGACTACCTCGCGCGCCCGAAGCTGTTTTCCGGGAGCGGGCGCGCCAAGCTCATCAACATCTCGCGCTCCTACAATTACCAGTCCAAGGGCTATTACGCCTCGCTGCTCGCCGAGGCGCGCGGCCACCGCGTGATCCCGAGCGTCGAGACGATGCTGGAGCTGCGCGAACACAAGCTCTACGAGCACGCGCTGCCCGACCTCGAGGAAGCGCTCAGCAGCGCGGCCCATCGCGCGCGCGCGAGCGAGCACACGACCTTCGACCTGCTGTTCTGCTTCGGCCTCACTCAGGACCCCCGCTTCGAGGCGTTCGGTCGCCTGCTGTTCGACTGGTACCGCTGCCCCGCGCTCGAAGTGACGATTTCGGCGGGAAAGCGCTGGAAGATCGACCGGCTGCGCGCCCGCCCACTCGCCAAGCTCGGCCCGGAGGAGGCCGCGTTCTTCCGCACCGCGCTGCACCAGCACACCCAGCGCGACTGGCGCAATCCGCGTGCGCGCACGGTCGCCAAATATTCGCTCGCCGTTCTCTACGATCCCCAGGAGCAATTGCCGCCGTCCTCGACCGAGACCCTGCGCTATTTCCAGAAGCTCGCGGAGCGCCATTCGGTCGACATCGAGCTGATCACCAAGCGGCAGCTCGCCGAACTCGCCGAATTCGACGGTCTGTTCATCCGCGCGACGACCTCGATCGACGACTACACCTATCGCTTCGCCCGCCGCGCGCTCCAGGAGGGCATGCCGGTCATCGACGATCCCGTCTCGATGATCCGCTGCACCAACAAGGTCTATCTCCACGAACTGATGGAGGCGCACGGCGTGCCCATCCCGCCGACCGTCATGCTCGCCGAGGACGAGGATCTCGCCAAGGCCGCGCAGTCGCTGGGCTGGCCAATGGTGGTCAAGATTCCCGACGGATCCTTCTCGCGCGGGGTGCACAAGGTCGAGAATTTCGAGCAGCTGCAGACGCTCACCGAAGAATTGTTCATGGACACCGACCTGCTGCTCGCCCAGAAATTCATGCCGACCGATTTCGACTGGCGGGTCGGCGTGCTCGACGGCGAGCCGCTGTTCGTCTGCCAGTACCAGATGGCCAGGGGCCACTGGCAGATCATCAAGCACGGACCGAAGGGGCCCGAGGAAGGGCGGTTCAGGACGCTCGCGCTCGGCGACGCGCCCCCGAAGGTGATCGACATCGCGCTGCGCGCCGCGCGCGCGATCGGCGGCGGTCTCTACGGCGTCGACCTCAAGGAGACCGGCGACTCGATCGCCGTCATCGAGGTCAACGACAATCCCAACCTCGAGCACGGCGTCGAGGACCAGGTCGCCAAGGACGAGGTCTGGAGCCGCATCCTGCAATGGTTCATCAAGCGCATCGATGCGTGAACGGCGCCCGCCGGGGGCGTTGGCCTGAGCGATCTGCGGCTGTATTGTGCCGCCACGCGCGGGGCCCAGCGCGCAGGATCGCCCGATGTATGAACCGCCGCTCCACCGCCAGGACCAGATCGAGGCCCTGCACGCGCTGATCCGCGCCCATCCGCTCGGCCTGCTGATCTCGCACGGCGCGCACGGGCTGGAGGCCAATTCCATCCCGTTCCTGATCGACCCTGCGGCCTCGCAATTCGGCACGCTGCAGGCGCATATGGCGCGCGCCAACGGGCAATGGCGGAGTCTGGGCGGGTTGGACGAAGTCCTGGTCGTGTTCCAGGGCCCGGAGCATTACATCACCCCGGCCTGGTACCAGACCAAGCGCGACACGGGGAAGGTGGTGCCGACCTGGAACTATGTGATGGTGCAGGCGCGCGGGCGCCCGCGGGTGATGGAAGACGCCGGCTGGCTGCGCGCCCAGATCGAGGCGCTGACCGACAAGCAGGAGCGTCCGCGCGCCGCGCCCTGGGCGGTGGGCGACGCGCCGGAACCGTTCATCGAGGCTCAGATCCGGGCGATCGTCGGCGTCGAGATCGAGATCGCCCATATCTCGGGAAAGTGGAAGGCGAGCCAGAATCGTCCCGAAGCCGACAGGGCCGGCGTGATTGCAGGGCTCGCCGAACTCGGCGATGAGGAATCCATGGCGATGGCGGCGATCGTGCGCGAGGCGGCCCCGAAGGGGTGACTGATCGCCGCCTCCGCCGGCGGCCGCACGGTCCCGCCGGCGCGTCCGCGCCGCGCCCTCACCCGCGGCTCAGGTCCGCCGCCATGCGCGGCCCGGCGGGACGAACGAACCAATCATCAATCCATTTCTGGGATAACGCCTGCCATTCAGGGGTGTGAGATGGATTCGATCGAGCAGAAACTCGCCAGGGCGTTCAACCGGCCGTCCGGGTTCGACTACATGCGGCTCGTCCTGTCGACCGGCGTCATCGCCCAGCACACCCTCAACGTCGTCTACGGCGAGCGCGCCGCCGTGTCGCTGCTGCGGTCCCCCGCGGGCATTCCCTTTGTCATGATCCTGCCGATGTTCTTCGCGCTTTCCGGCTTTCTGGTCGCCGGAAGCCTGGAGCGAAACAGGAGTCTCATCAGCTTCATCGGGCTGCGCGCCATTCGCCTGCTGCCGGCGCTATCGTTCGAGACGACCCTGTCCGCCCTGGTGCTCGGCCCGCTGTTCACGACCGTGTCGCTGAAGGCCTATTTCTCCGATCCCGAATTTTCCGCCTATTTCCTCAACATCATCGGCTGGATCCACTACACGTTGCCGGGCGTTTTTCTGAGCAATCCCACGCCGGACACCGTCAACGTCCAGTTGTGGACGATTCCGGTCGAACTGAAATGCTATGTCGCGCTCGCGATTCTGGCCTTCGTCGGCGCGATCGGACGCCGGAGCGTCACCGCCTGGATCGTCGTGGCGATGCAGCTGTTTCTGGTTCTGCTGCTGATCAGGCGCCCCTCGCCCGACCATCCCGCGCTGGCGCCGTCGCTGGTCCTCATCGGATGCTTTCTGGCCGGCGTCTGCCTCTACCGGCTTCGCGCGTCGATTCCGCTGACGCTCCCGCTCGGGGCGACCGCGATCGCGCTCTGCGTCGGGCTGCTCGTCATCCCTCGCGGCTACTGGCTGCTTCCCCTGCCGGCGGCCTACGCCACGGTCTTCCTGGGCGCGCTGAACCCGCGCCGGAATCGGATTCTGCTGAGCGGCGACTATTCCTACGGGCTGTTCCTCTACGGCTTTCCCATCCAGCAGGCGGTCGCCGCGCAAAGCTGGTGTCACGACTGGCAGACCAATCTGGCCGTCGCCTATCCCATCGCCTTTCTCCTGGCCTTCGTTTCCTGGTGGCTCGTCGAACGGCCGGCGATGCGGCTGAAATCCCTGATCCACCGGGTCGAAACGCTCGCGCTCGGCTTCCGGCCGCTCGAGTGGCATCGCCGTCACGTGTTCGCCATGGTCGCCCCGCCGGCCGAAGCGGTCGAACGGTGACGCGCGGCGCAGACGCCGCGACGGTCGCGGCGGAGGCGTCCTGACCGGGGATCGGGGCGCCAGCCCGGTCCGCGGCGCCGTCGCGCGTCATCCCGGCGCTGAGTAGTATCCACCGATTGACTTGCCCCTCGACAAGCGCACAGGCTGCGCCCGCGATCGAGACGGATCGCCCGGCCTGAAGGGGGTGGGAAGGCGGCGCCAGGCATGACACCCGACAGCCGCGCGGTCCCCGACCCCCGGCAGGCCTCTATCGAGCAGGCGCTCGCCAAGAGCGAGGAGCGGTTTCGCCGCGTCGTCGAGGCGGCGCCCAATGCGATGGTGATGATCAACGCGTTCGGCCGCATCGAGATGGTGAACGCCCAGGCCGAGCGCGTGTTCGGCTATCCGCGCGCCGAACTGCTCGGCCAGATGATCGAGATGCTGGCGCCGGAGCGGTTCCGCGGCCGCCATCCCGCGTTGCGCGCCGCCTTCTTCGACGATCCGCGCTCGCGGCCGATGGGGGCGGGGCGCGACCTCTTCGGCCTGCGCAAGGACGGCAGCGAATTTCCGGTCGAGATCGGCCTCAATCCGATCGAGACCGAGGAAGGCCACATGGTGCTGTCGGCGATCGTCGACATTTCCGAGCGCAAGAGCCGGGAGGACAGCCTGCGCACCGCCCTGCGCGAGAAGGATCTGCTGCTCAGCGAAATCCATCACCGCGTCAAGAACAACCTCCAGGTCATCCAGAGCCTGCTCGCGCTGCAATCGAGCAAGATCATGGATGCTACCGCGCTGCAGCTGCTGGTCGAGAGCCAGAACCGCATCAAGACGATGGCGCTCATCCATCAGATGCTCTACGAATCGAAGGATTTCGGACGGGTGGATTTCGGCGGCTTCCTCGAAGCGCTGGCGCCGGATCTGATGTCGTCCTACGGCGCCTATCCCGGGCGGGTGTCGCTTCTGATCAATGCGGCGACGGTGCTGCTGCCGATCGACGTGGCGATCCCCTGCGGCCTGATCGTCAACGAACTCGTCTCCAACGCGCTCAAGCACGCCTTCCCTGGCGAGGCCCGCGGCCACATCGCGATCGAGCTCGTCAGGATCGCCGCCGACCAGGCGATGCTGTCGGTCAGCGACGACGGGGTCGGCATTCCCGAAGCGCTCGACGTCGCCAACGCCAGCTCGCTCGGCCTGCAGATGATCACCTTGCTGGCCGATCAGCTCGCGGCGACGCTCGCCATCGAGCGGTTTCGTCCGACCCGCTTCGCCTTGCGGTTCAGGGTCGCGCCATGACGGGCGCGCCACAGGAACCGCGGGCGGCGCCGATCCGGATCATCGTCGTCGAGGACGAGCGCATCGTCGCGCTCCATCTCAAGCAGCAATTGACCAGGCTCGGCTACGACGTCGTGGCGCTCGCCGCCTCCGGCGAACAGGCGCTGGCCGAGATCCTCGCTCTCCGCCCCGACCTGGTTCTGATGGACATCCACATCGAGGGCGCGCTCGACGGAATCGAGGTCGCGGCGCGAATCCCCGGAGCGTTGGGAATTCCGGTCGTCTACGTCTCCGCCTATTCCGAGCAGGCGGCCCTGGCGCGCGCGCGTTCGACAAAGCCCTACGGCTATCTCGTCAAGCCCTTCTCGGAAAAAGAGATGCACGCGACGATCCAGATGGCGCTGGAGCGCCGCGAGGTCTACGGCGCCCTGGAGGCCTCGAAACGCGAACTCGAAGCGGCCAACCAGCAATTGCAGATCAAGATCGAGGAAGCGGCCCGGTCGGAGCGCGATCTGCGCCAGTCCAATCGGCAGCTGATCGAGGCTTCGGCCCAGCGGGCCGAGAGCGAGGCCGAATTCCGCGCCGCCTTCGAGGGCTCCATGCTGGGAAAGGCGATGGTGGATCCGCTGTCGCGGCGGATCCTGCGCGCCAATCGCGCCCTCGCGCACATGCTGGGCTACGAACCCGAGGAACTCATCGGCCGCACCGGCGCGGAGTTCACCTGGCCCGAGGATCGGGCGCCGATCACGGCGGAATACGCCCGCCTCGTTGCCGGCGAAGCCGACAGCTTCGTGGGTGAAAAGCGCTACGTGCGCCGCGACGGCGCGCCATTCTGGGCGCGCGTTTCGGCGGCCGTCGTGCGCAACGCGCAGGGCGACCGTCCGCCTTTCGTGGTGTCGACCTTCGAAGACATCGACGCGCGCCACCGGGCGGACGACGAGCTGCGGATCGTCAACACGATGCTCACCCAGGCGCTGGCCGATCGCGGCGATGCGGAGGAGGCGCTCGTGCGAAGCGAGGCGGAGTTCCGCGCCAGCTTCGAAGGATCGGTCGTCGGCAAGGTGGTCGTCGAACCCGCGTCGCGGCGCATCCTGCGGGCCAACCGCGCCTTCGCGCACATGCTCGGCTACGAACCCGAGGAACTCGCCGGCCGCCCGGGCGCCGACGTCATCTGGCCGGCGGATCGCGACTCGAACGCGCAAGGCTGGGCGCGCCTGCTGTCGGGCGAGGCCGAATCCTATCTCGACGAGAAACGCTACATCCGCCGGGACGGCACGCCGTTCTGGGTCCGCGTCTCCGCCGCGCTCGTGCGCGCGCCGCGCAGCGACCGTTCAATGCTGGCGGTGGCGACCGTCGAGGACATCGACACGCGCCACAAGGCCGAACAGGCCCTGCTGGCGGCCAACCGGGACCTGGAAGCGCTGGTCGAGGAACGCACCGGCGCCCTGAAGCAGCGCGACCTGCTGCTGCGCGAGGTCTATCACCGCGTCAACAACAACCTTCAGATCGTCGACAGCCTGCTGGCGGCGCAGGCGCGCAAGAGCGACGATCTCGAGGCCAGGGCGGTCCTGCTCGGCCTGCGCGGCCGCGTCTTCGCGCTCGGTCTCATCCACCATCAGCTGATGGGCTCGGGCGACCTGCGGACCTTCGACGTCGCGCCGTTTCTCCACGAACTCTCGAGGAACATTCTCGAAGGCCTCGGAACGAGCGGCGTCAACCTGGTCGTCGACGCCTGCACGCTGAAGGTGGGTCTGGATTTCGCCGTTCCCTTCGGCCTGCTGACGACCGAACTGGTGACGAACTCGCTCATGCACGGCTGTCGGAACGGCATCGGAGAGATCGTCGTCGTCCTGCGCGAACAGGCGGACGGCGATCTCGTTCTCGTCGTCTCCGACGACGGCCCGGGGCGACCGGCGGATGGCGCAGCGGTGCGCTCGGGCGGCGTCGGGACGGGCATCATCAACAGCCTGGTCGCCCAGCTCGAAGCGACGATGACCGTGCGGACCGACGAGGGCACGCGGACGGAAGTCAGAATGGCCGTGCCCGCCTCGCCGTGACGAGGCCGCGACGCGCGCGAAACCCGAGCGCGCGCCGACGCGATCGGCCGCGCTTGCGGTCGCCCCAATCGCTCGGCTAAATGCGCCCGTCGATGCGCCGTCCCCGTTTCCGGAGTAACCGCATATGAGTCCTCCCGCCGCTGCGACCGAACCCGGCGATCGCGACCTCCTGCTGACGCGCCTGATCGACGCGCCGCGCGAGAAACTGTATCGCGCCTGGACCGAGCCCGATCTGCTGAAGCAATGGTTCGCGCCGCTGCCCTATACGACGCCGGTCGCCGAACTCGACGTGCGGCCCGGCGGCGCCAGCTACATCGTCATGCGCGGCCCGGACGGCGTCGACCTGCCCAACCGCGGCGTCTATCTGGAGGTCGTCCCCGGCGAGCGGCTCGTCTTCACCAACGCCTATGTGCGCGCCTGGGAGCCTTCGGAGAAGCCGTTCATGACGGCGATCGTCACCTTCGCCGACGAGGGCGGCCGGACGCGCTACACCGCGCTCGTCCGTCACTGGACGCTCGCCGATCGCCAGACGCACGAGCAGATGGGCTTCCATCGCGGCTGGGGACAGGCGGCCGACCAGCTGGAGGCGCTGGCGAAGCGGATGTGAGGGTCGGCGCGCAGGCGCGCGTGCGGCGCGGGGTGGCGAGGCCCGAGGGGAGGCGCCCTCTGGCGGAAGCGGCCGTGCGAGATCGATTTCCCGACGCCCCGACGGCGTCTCGGCGCCGGTCCGCCGCGAGCGCCGTGATCACGGTCTTGCGCCGGCGTTCCGGGGGACGGCGGCAGTGCGGACGCGCGAGCCGGCGGTCGATCGGCGGATCGCCATAGGGTCCTGCGACGAGCTGCTCGCCCCGGGATTGTCAGGCGATCTATCCCTGGCTCTGCAGCGTCGACGTGCTGGTTCCAGCGCCCGGCTATGTCGCCGCGACCGCGCTCGTCGGCATGATCGGGGCCTATATCATCCGCAAGTCCAACCGAGCGGCAGGCGCCCGGCCGCGCGCGCCCGGCGTCAGGGCGTCAGCGGGTCGGCCACGATCGAGAAGCCGGTGAAGTTGATCGTCGAGCCCGGCTGCGGGGCGGGCACCGGGATCGTCACCGCATTGGCGGGCGGCGAGGCCATGTAGAGGCTGCCGAGCGCGGTCAGCTTGACGTCGTCGATGGCGCCGCCGATGCCGTCGGCGGTCCCGAGCGCCGCCATCGTCAGCCAGTAATAGGCCGGCTTGGTGATCTCGATATAGGTCGTCCGCGCCTGCCAGGTCGAAGCGTAGCCGCAGATATCCAGCAGCGGATTGTTCTGGCCGGGGTTGTAGCTCGCCAGGGAGACCTGGTACGGCGACGCCGTCGGGGTGGTCGAAACCGTCCCGTTCGGATTGTTGTAGCTGGTCTGCGAGCCCAGGGCGCCGCCGCCGATCGGCGTGCTGACCAATTGGCCGTGCGCCATGAACACGCCGAGCGTGTTGGTGTCCTTGGCGTAGTTGGGAGGACTTTGGGTGCTCGGATAGAAGCGCTCATACCATGCGGCGGTTCCCGAGACGGCATAGGTCGCGGCGGCGGCGGCGCTCGGCGCGGCGGTGCAGGCGGGGCTGGTCACTCCGGTCAGGATCGCGTTCGAAATATAATCGTAGCTCACCTGGTAATAGCCGGGGACGAGCAGGAAGCCCCGGCTGATCGCCGAATTGCTCGGAGTCGAGACGAAGTTGTCGAGCTCGACGCTCTGGTTGCCCTGCCCGGCGAACGGGGCGAGGTCGTAGGTGACGACGTTGTAAGGCGCCGTCGCCCAGCCGCTCGCCGCGAGCCCCGGCCAGCCGCTGGCCACCGTCCCGCTGGTGCCCTGGCTGTTGTTCATGTTGCCGCTCTTGTTGGCGAAGGCGGACAGATTGCCGACGTAGACCGGGCTCTCGAACGTATCCTCGAACAGGGTCACGTTCACCCCGCCGTTGTTGGCCGCGAGCCAGGCCGAGGGGAAATTGTCCTGGACCGTGCCGGGGCAGGTGTTCTGGCAGAAGCGGATGTAGTCGATGTCGCCGCCGTAGCTGTCGTTGGCGCCGTCGGCGGCGAAGCTCAGCCAGTAGAAGGCCGGCGTGGTCACGCTGATCTTGACGCTGCGCTCCATCCAGTTGAAGCCGTAGACGCACATGTCGATCAGATTGGAGCCCGCGAGCTGCTGAGTCCCGTCGATCGTCGTGTGCAGCGGCGGGGCGGCGCCGGTGGCCTGATCCAGATAGACGTTGATCTGGTTGGTCCGCAGCGCGCCGGCCGGGTAGCCGCCCTCGGAATTGGTGTCGTTGGCCCAGGAGAGGTCGCTCGCGGTCGTGCCGCAGATATAGGCGGGGTCGTAATCGGGATAGGGGACGCGCGAGCCGTAGAAATAGCGCAGCTCGTAATCGCCGGCCTCCAGATAGGCCTTGGTCGAGATCGAAGAATTGCCTGCGGAGTTCGAGCCGTTCTCGCAATCGAGCTCGGCGGAAAAGTTGCCGTCTGCGGCAGTCGTCTTGGTTTCCCCCTTATGGTCGGTTTCCAGGCAATAGCCGGTCACGTACCAGGCCGCGCCGAACGCGCCCGTGTAGGACGGCGAAGCGGGAAACGCCGAAGAGGGCGTCACCGGCGTGCCCAGCACGCCGCTCGCCGTGATATAGCAGGCGCCGTGGCAGTTCGGCGGCCCTGTTTCGAAGCTCTCCTCGATGATATAGGCCGACGCGACGACGGCAGGAACGCTCGCCGGCGAGTCGTAGCAATGGATCGCGGCCGAGACCGGGACCTGGCTGATCCGCGCCAGTTGCATGAAGGTGGTGGGAACGTTGGCGGTCAGGCTGACGTTGGCCGGCCCGTTCTGGGTGAAGGTGAAGGGCGACGCGGTCAACTGCGTGTAGGGGAAATTCTGCGCGGTCAGGCTGGTCGAGATGAAATTGGTCACCGCGGTCGAATAGGCGGACTTGCCGTTCTGGCCGCTGTAATCGGTCGCGTCGGTCTGAATGATGCTCGGCCGGCTGGCGAATTGGCAGGCGAGCGTGGCGACCTCGACGAGCTTCTGGCGCGCGGAATAGGCGCGCGCGAGATCAATCCCGCCGCCGAGCCCGAGCGACAGCGTCACCAGCGTGAACGCGAACAGGATCGCGACATTGCCGCCCGCGCTCCGCGCGAAGCGGCGGAACGGCGAGGCGGCGTCGGACTTCTGGCGTGGATTCGAATTCATCGCTCATGCTCTTTCGACGAGCCCGAACAGACCAGACAACAATTTACGCGCAGTGAATCCGATCGAGGAAACCCGGCCGAATCGTAAGATTTTACGGGCGTGATCGCGAAAATCCGAGTGATTCCCGCGCGCACGACTGTGGCCGCTCCGGCGTTCGCGCGACCGGACCGGCCTCGCCGCCGCGCTCCGCTCAGCCGCCGCGCGCCGGCGCCCGCCAGGCGAGCAGGCGCCGCTCCGCGAGGTCGAGCGCGAGCGCGCCGGCATAGCCGAGCGCGCCGAGCAGGATGACGCCGGCGAACACGTCGGCGGAATGGAACATCCGCGCGGCGAGCAGCACCCACTGGCCGAGGCCGTCGAGGCCGGCGATCATCTCGCAGACCACGGCGAGGATCAGCGCCACCGTGAGGCCGAGCCGCAGCCCGGCGAGAATGTCGGGCAGCGCCGAGGGCAGCGCGATCTTGGCGGCGACCTGCCAGCGCGGGAGGTGCAGCGCGCGCGCCACTTCGTAGAGCCGCGGCTCGACCGCGGCGAAGCCGTGGACGGTCGACAGCAGCATCGGCCAGACTGCGCCGAATGCGATGACGCCGATCGCCATCGCCTGGCTGAAGCCGAAGATCGCGATCGCGAGCGGGATGACGGCGGAGGCGGGCAGCGGGCGCAGGAATTCGAGCGTCGGCCCGACATAGGCGCGCATGACGCGCGACGAGCCGATCAGCGCGCCGAGCGCGACGCCGGCGAGCGAGGCGAGCAGCCAGCCCTCGACCATGTGGACGATCGTGCCCGCGAGCCGCGCCTGCAGGGCGCCGGTCGCAAAGCCGTGGACGAGCGCGCCCCAGGCGCGGTCGGGGCCGGGCAGGAACACCGGCGAGACGAGCCGCAGGTTGGCCACGAGCTGCCACAGCGCGACGAAGCCGGCGGTCACCGCCAGACTCGCCAGCCGCCAGGCGAGCGCCCTCATCGCGGCCGCTCGACCATCGCCGCCCGGCCGAACAGCCGGCGCTGGGCGCCGACCAGCGCCAGGTTCAGCGCGAAGCCGACGATTCCGATCCAGGCGAGGAAGGCGAGCATGAGTTCGGGCCGCAGCGCCTGGCCGGCGGTCATCAGGCCGGCGCCGAGGCCGAGCGGGTTGATCGCGATCTCGATCGTCACCGCGACGATCAGCGCGAAGCCCGCCGCGAGCCGGAACGCGACGAAGATGCGCGGCAGCGCGGCGGGCACGATGATCTTGACGACGCGGGCGAAGAACCCGAGCCGCAGCGCGCGGGCGACCTCGACGAGCTGCGGCTCGACGCCGGCGACCGCCGCGCGGGTGATCAGCAGCACCGGCCAGAGCGAGGCATAGGCGACGATCGCGATTTCGAGCCGGTAGCCGAAGCCGAGCGCGACCAGCGCGACCGGCGCGAGCGCGACCGAGGGGATCGGCCGGATGAGCTCCAGCGTCACTTCCATCAGCCGGTTCAGGGCGCCGATCGCGCCGAGCAGGAGGCCGAGGACGAGCCCGAGCCCGCCGCCGATCGCCAGGCCGCCGAACGCGCATGCCAGGGTGTCGCGCGTGGCGAGGATGAGCGAGCCGTCGGCGAGCGCGCCGGCGAGGGCGACGAGCACCTCGCTCGGCGGCGCGACGCTGTCGCTGGGCCCGCCCGCGCGGGCGCCGATCTCGCCGAGCGCGACGAGCGCGGCGGGCAGGACGAACGCCCTGACGTCGAGCCTCATCGCTCCGCGCTCTTGATGAAATCGTGGAGTTCGCGGCGCAGCCGGAGGAATTCCGGATCTTCGCGCGTGGCGATCTGGTCGCGCGGGCGCGCCAACCCGATTCTCAGCTCGATGCCGATCCGGCCCGGATGCGGCGCGAGGCCGATGACGCGGTCGCCGACATAGATCGCCTCCTCGAGGTCGTGGGTGACGAACAGCACGGTCGCCCCGGTCGCGGCGACGATTGCGAGCGTCTCGTCCTGGAGGTCCTGGCGGGTCAGCGCATCGAGCGCGCCGAACGGCTCGTCCATCATCAGCGCCGCGGGCTCCTGGGCGAGGCAGCGGGCGATCTGCAGCCGCTGCTGCATGCCGCCCGACATCTGCGCGGGATATTTGTCGGCATGCGCCGGCAGCCCGACCTTGTCGAGCAGCGCCGCGATGCGCGCCGGGCGCTCGCGGCGCGGCGTCGCCGCCGCCTCCAGCGCGAGCGCGACATTGCCGGCGGCGTCGCGCCAGGGCAGCAGCGCCTTACCATAGTCCTGGAACACGATCGCGACGTCCCGCCGCGGGCCGAGGATCGGCGCGCCGTCGAAGGCGATCGTGCCGCTCGTCGGCGCGAGCAGGCCGGTTGCGATCCGCAGCGCGGTGGTCTTGCCGCAGCCTGAGGGGCCGACGAGGCTGACGATCTCGCCGCGCCGGATTTCGAGATCGATCGCGCGGAGGATCTCGCGGCCGGCGAAGGCGAGCGCGACCCTGGAGAAGCGGATCAGCGGCTGGTCCGCGCGCGCGGCGGCCCCGCTCAAGGAACGGCTCCAGGCGCATCCGGCCCGGGATAGACCGCATTCAGCGTCGAGGCGAGATGCGCGCCGAGCCGCGCCTGCGCCTCCGCGAGTCGCCGGGCGATCGCCAGATCGGCGAGGGTCTGATGCTCGCGGACGAACTCGCCCGGGTTCTCGAAGGCGCCCATCATGATGCGGCGGTAGCGATAGGCCTGGTCGTAGAGGTCGGCGTGGGCGTCGAGCATGCGCGGCGACCCGCAGCGCGCGATCAGCGCGGTGTGGAAGGTCTTGTGGAGCTTGTCGAATTCGCGACCGCCCTCGCCGAGGGCGGCGTCGTCGTGCTCGACGAAGCGGCGCAGCCGGTGCAGCGCCGCGACGATCGCCCCCTCCCAGGCGCTGTCGCCGCGCTCGATGCTGAGCCGCAGCGCCTCGCATTCGATCAGCACGCGCAGCCGCGTGATGTCTTCGAGATCGGCGCGCGAGATCCCGCTGACCCGAAAGCCGCGCTGGCCGATCGCCACGATGAGGCCGCGCGCGATCAGGCGCGACAGGCCCTCGCGCACCGGCGTCGCGCCGACGCCGTAGCGGGCGGCGAGTTCGGCGATCGCCAGCCGCGAGCCGGGCGCGAGCGCGCCCGAGACGATGTCGGCCTCGACGAGCGCGGCGGTCCGCTCGCTCTGCGTTTCGCCCGCCGGCGCCTCGGCGGCGGATGCGCCGAGCGCCAGGGTCATGGCAGCACGATTTTCGCGGGGTCGATCTCGGTCTGCAGCAGGTTCTGCTGCTTCATCACCTCGAGCCACCAGGCGAGCTGGTCGGGTTTGAGGACCGGCGCGGCGATGTTGGGCCGGTTGAGCCTGACGATTTCGAGCGGCTGTTTGGTGAAGGCGGCGATCGAGGCGCTCGCCCTGTCGCGGTCGGTGTTGACGATGTCGGCGGCTTCCGCGATCGCGGCGCGGAATTCGGCGATCGCCTCCGGGTTCTTCCGGGCGAAGTCGCGGGTCGCGACATAGGAGATGATCGGCTCGGTGCGCGCGAGTTCGGCGGCGTAGCGCACCGCGACATAGCCGGTCCCGGCCTTGGTCATGCGGGTGACGAAGGGCTCGGCGGTCAGCACCGCGTCGACCGCGCCGGACTTCAGCGTGTCGTTCATGGTCGGGAACGTCACTTCGACGAAATTGACCGATTTGGGATCGACGCCCTTCTCGACCAGCCATTTGACGAACAGCGCGTGCAGGAAGGCGCCGATGCCGGGCGCGCCGACCTTCTTGCCGACGAAGTCCCTGGCTTCCTTCAGCGACGTCCCGTTGCGCGCAAAGGCCGCCACCGCGTCGTTGGCGGTCGGGTCCATGCGCGACGCGCCGGCGACCGCGACGAGATCGAGCCCGCCGTCGACCGCCTGCAGGAACACCGTCTCGGTCGGCCCGCCGATCTGCACGGAATCGGACACGATCGCGGCGGGAATGTTGGAGTTGATGCCGATCCGCACCATGGTCGCGTCGAGCCCGTGCTTGGCGAACAGGCCGTCGTCGACCGCCACCATCGCCGAGGCGCAGTCGCTGGTCGCGGTGCAGCCGATCTGGATTTTCGTCTGGGCGAAGGCGGGCGCGGCGATCGCGACGACCGCGAAAATTCCGGCGACGAGGCCGGCGACGGGCTGCTGCGCGACGCGGCGCGACCTGAGACTCATGACGACCTCCCTCGGACGCCCGACGCGCCCGTTTCATCCCTGGCGAGAGAGGACCACATAATTTTCGTCGACGCAAGGCTTGTAAATCGATAAAAAATAAGTTTGTATATTTTAATCAGAGC
>JBEKEI010000001.1:0-87547 GCA_050013915.1 Roseiarcus sp. | reverse complement strand
AGACGAACATCAAGCGCCTGATGGCATATTCGTCGATCGGCCATATGGGCTTCGCCTTGGTCGGGCTGGCGGCGGGCACAGCCGATGGCGTGCACGGCGTCATCATCTACATGTCGATCTATCTTCTGATGACGCTGGGGACCTTTGCGGCGATCCTCTCGATGCAGCGAGACGGCCGCTACGTCGAGACCATCGCGGATCTCGCCGGGTTGGCCCGCACCAATGGTCCCATGGCCTTCTTCCTCGGCGCGATGATGTTCTCGCTCGCCGGCATTCCGCCGCTCGCCGGGTTCTTCGCCAAATTCTACGTGTTCGCGGCGGCGATCGAGGCGAACCTGTTCGCGCTCGCCGTCATCGGCGTCCTGTGCAGCGTGATCGGCGCCTTCTACTATCTGCGCATCGTGAAGGTGATGTATTTCGACGAGCCGGCCGAGGCGTTCGATCAGGCAGGCGTCGCCGCCCGCGTGGTGCTCGCGCTGTCGACCGCGCTGATCATCTTCTACGTGCTGGCCCCGGCGCCGCTCACCGACGCCGCGATGGCGGCGGCGAAGTCGCTGTTTTGACAGACCCCGACGCCCCGAGCACGACGATGGCTCTGCTGGCGACGGGATGGCGCCTGGCGCGCCATGACCGGATCGGCTCGACCAATGACGAGGCGCGGCGGTTAGCGCTGGATGGCGATCGCGGGCGGCTGTGGATCGTCGCGCGCGAACAGACGCAGGGCAGGGGACGGCGCGGACGCGTCTGGGCGTCGCCGCCCGGCAATCTCTATGCGAGCGCGCTGCTGATCGACCCTTCGCCGGTCGCGATCGCGGCGCAGATCGGTTTCGTCGCCGGCGTCGCGCTTAGGGCCGCGCTCACCGACCTCGGCGCCGACGGCCAAGTCCGCATGAAATGGCCCAACGACCTCATCTGGCGCGGCGCCAAGCTCGGTGGGCTCCTCGTCGAGGGGCTCGCGCTGGGCGACGGGCGCCTCGCCTGCATCGTCGGTATCGGCGTCAATTGCGCGGAGGCGCCGCGGGATCTGCCCTATCCTGCAGCCACGCTCGCCGAAGCGGTCGGCGGGCCCGTGGCGCCCGAGACGCTGTTCGCCCGCCTTGCGCTGCGCTTCGAGGACGCCCTGACGCTCTGGGGCGGCGGCGCCGGCTTTCCCGTGATCCGCGCGCAATGGCTCGGCCACGCCGCCGGACTCGGCGGCTCCATCCGCATCGCCGGCGCGCACGGCTTTCGCGACGGGATTTTCCTCACTCTGGATGAACATGGCCGGCTCGTCCTCGACGGCGCGAACGGACCCGAGACGGTTGAAGCGGGCGACCTGTTCCTGGTCGATCGCGTCGCCGACTAGAAAAGGATTGCATTTCAAGCCAAACAGGGGCCGGTTTCCGGTCGGAGCTCGGCCGCGATCCGATAATTGGAACAAAGGCATTGATTGATGACTGAACAGAACGAACTGATCTTCGTCCCGCTCGGCGGCCTCGGCGAGATCGGCATGAACTGCGCGCTCTACGGCTTTGGGCCGGCCAAGAAGCGCAAATGGCTGCTCGTGGACGTCGGTCTCGCGTTCGCCGGCGAAGAACTGCCGGGTGTCGATCTCATCCTGCCCGACGTCAGCTTCGTGGAAAAGATCAGGAAGGATCTCGTCGGGATCATCATCACCCACGCCCACGAGGACCATATCGGCGCCCTCGCCGAACTCTGGCCGCGGCTGGGCGCGCGCGTCTATGCGACGCGGTTCGCGGTGGGCCTGCTCGAGGCGCGCCGGCTGAACGAGCCGGGCGCGCCGAGGATTCCGATCGAGGTGGTCGGCCAGGGCGAGCGCGCGACGATCGGCCCGTTCGAGGTCGAATTTATCGCCGTCGCCCATTCGATTCCCGAGAGCTGTGCGCTGGCGATCAGGACGCCCGCCGGCCTGATCGTACATACCGGCGATTGGAAGATCGACGCCACCCCGCTGATCGGCAGGCCGACCGACGAGGCGCGCCTCCGCGCGCTCGGCGACGAGGGCGTGTTGGCGCTGATCTGCGATTCGACCAATGTGCTGCGCGAGGGCGAGAGCCCGTCGGAGGCCGACGTCGCGAAGAATCTTTCGGCGCTCGTCGGCGAGGCTTCCGGCCGCGTCGTGATCACGACCTTCGCCTCCAATGTCGCGCGCCTGCGCGCGGCCGCCGAGGCTGGGCTCGCCAACGGCAAGCAGGTGATGGTGATCGGCCGCGCGATGGAGCGTGTCCTCGCGGTTGCGCGCGAATGCGGCTATCTCGACGGCATGCCGGCCTTCCTCGGCCAGGATCATTTCGACCGGGTGCCGCGCGGCAAGGTGCTCGCGCTCGCCACCGGCAGCCAAGGCGAGCCGCGCGCCGCGCTCGCGCGGATCGCGGAGGACGAGCATCCCACCGCGACGCTCGCGCCTGGCGACGTCGTCGTGTTCTCCTCGCGGACGATTCCCGGTAATGAGAAGGCGGTCGGAAAGATCATCAACGGCCTTGTCGCCCAGGGGATCGAGGTGATCACCGACCGCACCCAGCTCGTCCATGTCTCCGGACACCCGCGCCGCGCCGAGCTCGCGAAAATGTACGCCTGGCTGCGACCGAAAATCGCGATTCCCGCGCATGGCGAGGCGGTCCACCTCGCCGAGCACGCGGTCTTCGCCCGCGCCCAGGGCGTGACCGAGGTCGTGCGCGCCCTGAACGGGGACATGGTGTTGCTCGCGGCCGGCGAGGCGGGAATCATCGGCCAGGTCGAACACGGCCGGCTCTACAAGGACGGCGAGATCGTGCTCGCCGCCGGCGACGATTGCGTCGCGATGCGGCGCAAATTGTCGTTCGCCGGCGTGGTGTCGATTGCGCTGGCCCTCTCCGCCAAGGGCGATCTTTCCGGCGATCCCGACGTCATGATCGCCGGCCTGCCCAACCGCAGCCGCAACGGCGCGGGAATGGACGATCTCATCGACGCGGCCATATTCGAGACCTTCGAGAGCCTGCCGCGCGGCAAGCGGCGCGACCCCGACGCGGTCTCGACGGCGGTCGAACGGGCGGTGCGCAACGCCGTCAATGCGGCCTGGGGAAAGAAGCCCGCGGTGCACGTACTCGTCGTGGAGGTCTAGTGGGGCGCATTGGACATATTGCAGGGTTATCGCCGATTCTCGGCCGCAATGGGGCAGGGGACTTCGCAGTCGCGCCGATTTGCTCGACGAGCGCCGCTGGGAACAGCGGATGATCGGTCGTCTCAACCATGTCGCCATCGCGGTGGCCGACCTCGCCGCGGCGAGCGAGCGCTATCGCAGAGTCTTCGGCGCTGACGTTTCGCAGCCGGCGACGCTGCCCGAGCATGGGGTGACCGTCGCCTTCGTCGAACTCCCCAACACCAAGATCGAACTGCTCGAGCCATACGGCGCGGATTCGCCGATCGCCAGGTTTCTCGACAAGAGCCCGGACGGCGGCATTCATCACCTGTGTTACGAGGTCGACGATATTGTTTCGGCGCGCGACCGGCTGATCGCCGCCGGCGCACGCATCCTGGGCGACGGCCTCCCGAAACTCGGGGCGCATGGCAAGCCGGTGCTGTTCCTTCACCCGAAGGATTTCAACGGGACGCTGATCGAGCTCGAGCAGGTGTAGGGCGCCGGCGCCCCCTTGCGCCTGACGCGATCGCCTCGGCCGGATTTCCATCGATCAAAGGCCTCCCGCCGGCGGGTCTGGCGAGTCGATTCAGGGTCAGCGTCGTGCGTCGCGTTCGGTTGGGGGCCGGCCGGCCAACCGGCGGCGCCGAAGCGGAGATCGGTCGATATGAAGAACCGCCCCATTCCCGAGAAGCGTTCGCCTGCGGCCGATCGGCTCCAGCAGGGCGTGCGCCTGCACCAGCAGGGACAGTACGACCAGGCCGCGCTGCATTACGCCGCGATTCTCGCCGCGCACCCCGCCCATTTCGACGCGACGCACCTGCTCGGCGTCGTGCGTCTCCAGCAGGGGCGGGCCTCCGAGGCGAGCGAGAATATCCAGGCCGCGCTGAAGATCAATCCCAGGAGCGCCGAAGCCTGGTCGAACCTCGGCATCGCCTTCGCCAATCTCGGGCGGGCCGCGGAGGCGTTGGCCAGCTACGACAAGGCGCTCGCGATCAGGCCCGCCTATGCCGACGCGCTGTACAATCGCGCCGCCGCGCTGCGGGAACTGCGACGTTCCGAAGAGGCTGTCGCGAGCTACGACCGCGCGATCGCGATGAGGCCCGACCATGTCGACGCGCTCTACAACCGCGGCCTCGCGCTCAACGACCTCGGTCGCCTCGAGCCGGCTCTGGCGAGTTACGACAGGGCGATCGCGCTACGGCCCGGCTTCGCCGAGGCCCACAACAACCGCGGCGCCGCGTTGAAGGAACTCGCGCGGCTCGAAGAGGCGGTCGCGAGCTACGACCGCGCGCTCGCGCTGAAGCCCGCCTATGCCGAGGCCCACAACAATCGCGGCGCCGCGCTGCAGGAACTCGGGCGATCGCAGGAGGCGCTGGGGAGCTACCAGCGCGCGCTCGCGCTTCAGCCCGCCTATGCCGAAGCCCATTGCAACAGCGGGAACGCGCTCCGGTCGTTGCGGCAGTTCGAGCATGCGCTCGCCTGCTACGATCGCGCGCTCGCGCTCCGCCCCGGCTATCCGGAAGCCTGTTTCAATCGCGGTGTCGCCCTTCAGGATCTCGGGCGACCCGCCGAAGCCCTGTCGAGCTACGACAGCGCGCTCGCGCTTCGGCCCGACTATTTCGAGGCGCTGTGCAACCGCGGCTTCGCGCTCAAGGAACTTCAACGGCCCGCGGAGGCGGTCGCCAGCTATGACCGGGCGCTCGCGCTTCGGCCCGAAGACCCGGAGGCGCGGCTCAATCGCGGGCTGAATGCCCTGATGACGGGCGATTTCGTCGCCGGCTGGCGGGATTACGAATATCGCTGGAGCGCGAAAGGCGCGCCCGCGCGCCGGCTGCTCGCGCCCTGGCCCACCTGGCGGGGCGAGCCGCTCGCAGGGCGACGCATCCTCGTCTACGAGGAGCAGGGGCTCGGCGATGTCATCCAGAACGCGCGGTTCCTCGTCGGGCTCGCCGAAGAGGCGGCGCAGGTCACTTTCCTCGTGCGCGCGTCGATGCGCCGGCTCCTGCACGGTCTCGAGCCGGCCGTGCGTCTCGTCGACCGCGCGCCCGAGGGAGAGGCGTTCGATTTCCAGTGTGCGCTGATGAGCCTGCCGGGTGCGCGCGCGACGACCCTCGCCAACCTTCCCGCCGACATTCCCTATCTCTATGCGGAGGAGGACCGGATCGCGCGCTGGGCGCTGCGGTCGGGCGGCGGCGGGATCCGGATCGGAATCTGCTGGCAGGGCAATCCGGACGCGATCTCTGAGGCGGGCCGTTCGTTTCCGCTCATTCGCCTCGCGCCGCTCGCCGGAATCGCGGGCGTCCGGCTGATCTGCCTGCAGAGGACCCATGGACTCGAGCAACTCGACGCCCTCCCGGCGGCGATGGCGGTCGAGACGCTGGGCGCCGAACTCGACGGCGGCGGCGACGCCTTCGTCGATACGGCGGCGGTCATGGCCTCGCTCGACCTGATCGTCACCGCCGACACGTCGATCGCCCATCTGGCGGGGGCGCTCGGCCGCCCTGTCTGGGTCGCGCTGAAGCAGGCGCCGGACTGGCGCTGGATGCTCGATCGTGCGGACAGCCCCTGGTATCCGACGATGCGTCTGTACCGCCAGCGGGCGCGCGGCGACTGGAGCGGCGTGTTCGAAGCGATGGCCGCCGATCTTGGCGGCCTCGGCAAAGCCGCGCCGGTCTGAGCGCCGGCGGCCCGGCCGCCTCAGCGCCCGACGTAACCGAGTAAGCGCGCGAAGGCCGCCGCGGTCATCGCGGCCCGCCCGCTCGCCCGCACCGTCAGCTTCGGGCCGTCCTGCGCGAAGGCGGCGCTCTCGATCGTCACGTCGAGGCCCGGCAGCGGCGGGACGGCCGCCCGGGCGCGGGCGGTATCGAGCAGCCTGCTCAATTGCGCAGTGAGCGCCGCATCGACGTCGCCGACGAGCGCGCTCGCCGCTTCGGTCGTCAGCGGGTCCCCGGTCTTGACCTTCGCGGGGCCCGCCAGGCGGAGGGCGACCGAGCGAGGGTCGGGCGTGAACAGCTCCACCGGGACCGAAATGCCGACGCTGTCGGATGCGATCTTGGCCTTGACCATCCCGCCGAGGATCTTCTTGCACAGCCAGACCGCGACATGGCCGGTGAGACCGACGACGGCGGTCGCCTCGACGGGCGTGATTTTCGCAGCGTCGATGCTCTCCACGACGACGTCGAGGCCCTTGTGGGTGCAGGGCTCGCGCGCGAGGCGCAGGCCGCGCGCGATCGCGAGGGCGTGATCCTGGATCGCGACGAGATCGCCCGTCGCCGAACCCTCGACCATCGCCGCGGCCTCGTCGGCGTGCACGTCGAGCGTTCCGGCGACAGGGATCTGCACGGCCACGCCGGCGACCGTCAGCGGCAGGTTCTTGGGCCCGAAATCGAGCGCCCGCGCGGGTCCCGGAATGACGCCGGCGAGCGCCGCCGCGAGGACGGCCGCCAGAGGCTGCCTGTGCGAGCGCGCCATCCTGGACTCCAATTCCCGAATTCCAGCGCTATCGCAGCGCCGCCACCGGCGCAACGTGCGACGCACCATCATCTTGTGCGACGCGCCGGTTCGCGGTAACTCCGTACGATGCTCGATCATCTCAAGGCCAAGAACCGCGCCTGGGCGAAGCGCAAGATCGCCGTCGACGCCGACTTCTTCCGGCGGCTGGAGCGCCAGCAGGCCCCGGAATATCTGTGGATCGGCTGTTCCGACAGCCGTGTTCCCGCCAACGAGATCGTCGATCTCGACCCTGGCGAGTTGTTCGTCCATCGCAACGTCGCCAATCTCGCGCCGCCGCAGGACGCAAACTACCTCTCCGTGCTGCAATTTGCGGTCGATGTGCTGAAGGTCAAGCACATCATGGTGGTCGGCCATTACGGTTGCGGGGGCGTCGCGGCGGCGGTCGACGGAAAGCGGCGCGGACTCGTCGACCATTGGCTTCATCCGATCCGCGAGGTCTGCCACGAGCACCGCCACGAACTCGACGCGATTCCCGAGGAGCGCGCGCGTCTGAATCGCCTGTGCGAATTGAACGTCATGCGGCAGGTGCGCAACGTCGCCTCGGACGTTTTCGTCCAGGACGCCTGGGCGCGCGGCCAGTCGATCAGCGTCCACGGCTGGGTCTATTCGCTCGCCACCGGACTCGTGACCGACCTTGACGTGACGGTCGCCGCGCCCGACGACGATCGCGCGGGGTAGCCGACGCTTCTCCCCGGTTGGCGCCGGCCCAGGCGAGCCGACCCGCGGATGCGTCATCGGTCGATCCGGGTCGCGGCCCCCGCTGCGTCGAAGCCGCGCGCGGGCTCCCCAGCGCACCAGCGCGTCCACATCTCCCGATAGGCCGCCTCGAGGGTCGGGGTGAAGAGCGCGCCGTCGCATAGCGGCGAGCGCGCCATGTCCGATCGCAGGGACCGGCGCAGATCGGCCAGACGGGCGGGATCGGCGGCGAGCGCGGCGGCGATGCGCACGTATTCGGCCGGCGTCCGCGCGATGCAATCGGCGAGGCCGACCAGATCGAGAAAGCCCGCGGTCTGGCGCGCGGCGGGGCGGTCGCCCGCGAGCGTCACGATCGGCGCACCCATCCACAGCGCCTCGCAGCTCGTCAGGCCGCCGCCAAACGGGAACGGATCGAGCGCGATGTCGATCTCGCCATATTGCGCGAGCATCTCGCGATGGGCGGAGAAGCCGCGCAGCTCGAGCCGGCCTTCGGCGACGCCCGCCGCCGCGAACGCCGTCGCGACCCCCCGGCGCACGCCTTCGTCGTCGAGCGATTTCCACTTCAGGACGAGGCGGGAACCCGGCGTGGCGGCGATCACCGCCGCCCACAGGCCGACAACCTCGGCGTTGATCTTGGCGACGTTGTTGAAGCTGCCGAACGTCACGCCGTCGCGCCGGCCGGCCCGCGGCGCCGCGACTTCGGGCGCGTCGTCGGGCGGCGCATAGCAGAAGCGGCCGAACGGCAGCCGCGCGACCGCCTCGCGATACCAGCGCGCCTCGCCGGGCGGAACCGCGCCCGCGTCCATCACGAGATAATCCATCGCGGCAAGTCCGGTCGTGCCGAAATAGCCGAGCCAGGACGCCTGCACGGGCGCGGGACGCAACGCGAACAGGCGCAGCCGGTTCTTCGCGGTATGGCCGGAGAGATCGACCAGGATGTCGATCCGGTCCTTGGCGACCAGCGCGGCCGCCTCGGCGCTCGCCATGCCGGCGATCACCCGCCATTGGTCGGCCGCGCGCCGGAGACGGTTGGTCATGCCGTCGACCTTCGCGTCGTTGGAGTAGCAGTAGAGCTCCACCGCGTCGCGATCGTGCGCTTCGAGGACGGCGGACAGGAAGAAGCCGGCCGGGTGCTGGCGGAAGTCGCCCGAGACATAGCCGATGCGCAGCCTTCGCGAAGGCGTCCGATCGTTCGCGAAGGCGGTCCTCGCGACGATCGTCTCGTCGACCATGGCGCCGAACCGGAGCGCGGTCGCGAGCCGCTCCGCGCCCGACGAGCCCGCTGCGTAATGCTGGCTCATCAGCAGATTGCTGAAGGCGGCGGCGTAGTCGGGTTCGAGCGCCAGCGCGCGTTCCCAGCAGGCGGCGGCCTCGTCGAGCCGGCATTGGTCGAGCAGGACGGCGCCCAGATTGTTGAGCGCATGCGAATCGGACGGCTTGAGCGCGAGCGCCGCCCGGAAACAAGGCTCGGCCTCGGTGAGCCGGCCCAGATCGCGCAGGACGACGCCGAGATTGCCGTACGCCTCGGGATAGTCGGGTCTGAGCGCCAGCGCGCGCCGATAGGCGGCGGCGGCGTCGGCGAGCCGGCCCGAACTCGCCAGCGCCTCGCCCAGATTGTAGTGGGCCTGCGCATAGGCGGGGTTGAGCGCCAGCGCACGGTGGTAGGAGGCGATCGCCTCGTCGAGGCGGCCGGTCAGCTTCAGGACGTTGCCGAGATTGTTCCAGCCGACGAAATCGTTCGGGTCCAGCCCCACCGCCCGCTCGAAGGCCAACGTCGCCTCGGGCAGCATGCCTCGATCCTTCAGGGCGTTGCCCATGTTGTAATGGGCCTGGGCGTAATCGGGCTTCAGCGCGAGCGCCCGCCGATAGGCCGCCATCGCCTCGATCAGCCTGCCCTGGGCCTTGAGGGCGACGCCGAGATTGCAATTGGCTTCGGCATGAAGAGGATCGCCGGCGAGCGCCTCCCGATAGAGACGCTCGGCCTCGACCACGAGGCCGGCCTGATGCAGCGCCACCGCCGACGCGAACTGCGCGGAGACGTCCGCGCGCTGGGGCGCCGAGGCGCCTCGCGCCGTCCCCGCCGACTGAGGCCGGCGTCGCATGAGGCCGCGGTTGATCGTCAAGCGGTTCGATCCAAAATCCAGGAGGCTCGCCGCGCCGGGTGCTTCATCGCGCCGCCGACGCGACGGTTCCCAACCCGCCGCCGATCGGCGAGAGTCATGACTCTACGAATGGAGGCCTTCGCGGCGCTGGCGGCGGCGGGGCTCGCGCGCCGCGCGATGGATCGCGGTCGCGGAACGGGGCTCCGATTGCTCGATCGCCCGAACCGGTCGCACGCAGCGCCCGGCCGCGTCGTCCGCCCGATCTCCCGAACGATCCGCGCGCGCGACGAAATCAGAGCGTCGCGTGCTTGCCGTCGCACAGCGGCGACTTTGCCGACTGCTTGCAACCGCAGAAATAGGCGGCGCCGGCCTTGTCGGCGGTGTAGGCCAGCGGCGTGAACGTCGTCGTCTTGTGCGAGCCGTCGCAGAACGGCTGAGTCTTCGACTCCCCGCAGGAGCACCAATAATAGGTCTTTCCGGCCTCGATCTGGACGGGATAGGGCCCCTTCTGGGCTATGCGCGCCAACGACATGAATCCTCACTGTGATTGCGAATCCTGATGCCGCCACGATAGAGCCCGCGTTCCGATCTGCCAAGACCGTCGGCCGGCGGTTCGCCGGAAGCGCCGGCGCCGCGGCGGGCGGATTTCCGCGCCGGCGCGCGCGATTCGCCTCGGCTTTCACAGCCGATTGCCCCGCGCGCCGATTCTTTCCTCGCCGAATCGCGGCGAAGGCGTTACACCCCGTCTCCCATGGCTCGCTATATATTCATCACTGGCGGCGTGGTCTCCTCGCTCGGCAAAGGTCTGGCTTCGGCGGCGCTCGGCGCGCTTCTGCAGGCGCGCGGCTACACCGTGCGGCTGCGCAAACTCGACCCCTATCTCAACGTCGACCCGGGAACGATGAGCCCGACCCAGCACGGCGAGGTTTTCGTCACGGACGACGGCGCCGAGACCGATCTCGACCTCGGCCATTACGAGCGCTTCACCGGTCGCTCGGCCAACCGGCGCGACAACGTCACCACCGGTCGCATCTACCAGGATATCATCGCCAAGGAACGGCGCGGCGATTTCCTCGGCGCGACGGTCCAGGTGATCCCGCATGTCACCAACGCGATCAAGGAATTCGTGCTCGAGGGCAACGACGGCGTCGATTTCGTGCTGGTCGAGATCGGCGGCACGGTCGGCGACATCGAGGGCCTGCCGTTCTTCGAGGCGATCCGCCAGCTCGGCAACGACCTGCCCAAGGGCCACGTCGTCTACATCCACCTGACGCTGCTGCCCTACATCCCGAGCGCGGGGGAGCTCAAGACCAAGCCGACCCAGCATTCGGTCAAGGAATTGCGTTCGATCGGCATCCAGCCCGACATATTGCTGTGCCGCACCGACCGCGAAATCCCGCGCGAGGAGCGCCGCAAGCTCGGCCTGTTCTGCAACGTCCGCGAGAATGCGGTGATCGAGGCGCGCGACGTCGGCTCGATCTACGACGTGCCGCGCGCCTACCACGACGCCGGCCTCGACCGCGAGGTGCTCGCCGCCTTCGGCATCGAGCCGGCGCCCAAGCCCAACATGAGCCGCTGGGCCGGCGTGACGCGCGCCTTCCACAATCCCGAGGGCGGCGTGACGATCGCGATCGTCGGCAAATACACCGGCCTCAAGGACGCCTACAAGTCGCTGATCGAGGCGCTGACCCATGGCGGCATCGCCAACCGCGTCGGGGTCAAGCTCGACTGGATCGAGAGCGAGATTTTCGAGAGCGCCGATCCCGCGCCCCATCTGGAAGGCGTCCACGGCATACTGGTTCCCGGCGGCTTCGGACTGCGCGGCGCCGAGGGCAAGATCCTCGCCGCCAAATTCGCCCGCGAGCGCAAGGTGCCCTATCTCGGCATCTGCTTCGGCATGCAGATGGCCGTCATCGAGGCCGCCCGCTCGCTCGCCGGCGTCGTGGAGGCCAATTCCACCGAATTCGGCCCGACGCCGGAGCCGGTGGTCGGCCTGATGACCGAATGGATGCGCGGCAACGAACTCGAGCTGCGCCGCGCCGAGGGCGATCTCGGCGGCACGATGCGGCTCGGCGCCTATCGCGCCGACCTGCTCGAGGGCTCCAGAATCGCCCAGATCTACGGCAAGACGGAAATCTCCGAACGCCATCGTCACCGCTACGAGGTCAACACCGCCTATCGCGCGCGACTCGAGGCCAAGGGCCTGCTGTTCGCCGGCATGTCGCCGGACGGTCTGTTGCCCGAGACGGTCGAATTCGTCGACCATCCCTGGTTCATCGGCGTGCAATATCACCCCGAGCTGAAGTCGCGGCCGTTCGAGCCGCACCCGCTGTTCGCCAGCTTCATCGCCGCGGCCAAGACGCAGTCGCGGCTGGTCTAGGGATCGCGCCGGCGGCGCAAGTCGGGCGGGCGGGATCGTCGGGGTTCCCGCCGTCTGGCGGCGCGAGTCACCCATGATGCTCGCCGGGCTGGTGGACGCGGGCGACGAATTTGGTTTGTCGTTTCGTCTGGTCCGAATGGATTCGGCGCCGAGACGGCAGCCCGGGAAAGCATCTTCTCCTACCCAATGCTGCGATTTCAAAGGCTTGCGGCCAAACGAAAGGGAAAAAGCGACTCCCGAGCCGCCCATGCTTTTGGGGCGCTCAAAGGGCCCCGGCAGCGGTAGCGACAGAACGAGGCCGCATCGCGCCGCCAATCCGATCGCCACAATCGGCCCGCCATCCCTCCGCGTCGCCCGGGCCCGGAGGCCGGCGGAAATTTTTGGAAACTTTTGGAAATTTTTGGAAATATTTGGAATTATTTGGAAGCTCCTGGACACTTTTGGAAATGTTTGTTCCTGGCTCCGTGGTATCTGTTTGTATCCGGCCGAAGGCCCCGGCGGCGGCAGCGTTGGAACAACGGCGAACGGCGCCACGAACGAACCAAATTCGGCGAGTGCGAGGATCGCCTCGGAAGACGTTTCGACGTTGAAGGAGGGGGCGCCTTGGCAGTTACGCAAAGATCGACCCCTTTCGAATTCCGCTCGCGATTCCCGCCCCGCCGCCGGCCGCGCGCCGCAGCGCCTCGTCCAACACCACAGACTGTATCCAGAAACCTGGAATATGTCCAGCAGAATTTCTGAAAATAAGAATAAACCGGGCATGGCCGCCCGGAGCAGCCGGCGGCGCCGATCGAGCCAAGCCGGGCGAACGCCCGGCGGCGCAGCCATCGGTCGATCCCGGAACCAGGTCAACGGCCAGGGCGGGTCGTACGCTGCGCCTCGACGACCCCGCCGTCCCGATCAACCGGCGCGCGCGGGGCGTTCCGCCGCCCGGTCACGGACCGCCGGCGACGCGCCATCATTGCGATTGCCGGCGATATCGAGACGCGCGCCGAGGCTCGCCCACAGGGGGATTCGCAGGCCGCGCCAGCTTCCTCGACCGACGCCGCTCGTGGCGTGCGTCACACAAGTTGCGGGGCTTTCGCGCCTTCTCCCGCCCCCCTTGTGGGGGAGGGCCGGGATACGCGACGCACGCCGCTAGTTCGCGGCCCGCAAAGGCGCGTTTCCGTCCGCGCCACGCGATGGCGCGGCAATGGCGGATTCGCGATGGCTCAGCGCGAACCATCGCCGCACTTCCTGCCCGTCGCGGCACACGATGAACCCGTCCGGCATTTCCATGGCGTGTCTGCGCCCAATGTCGAGCAAGTCGGCCTTGCAGTGGAAGACGATCCGATCGAGGCTCGTCAAATAGAAGCTTTCGGTCGCGACCGGTTCCTTGCTGTCGTCCCGCATCCATCTCACGGTGAACATCTGCCCGTCCTCTCGAGCGCGTCGAGGGTCAACATGCAACGGGCCGACGGAATCCGCATTATCGTGCGTTAATGCGACACCGGGGAATTCCGCGTCGCGAAAACGTCGCCTGCCGGCGCCTTCGGGCGCGCCGGAGAGACGGAGGGGGTTCGAACCGGCGTTCCCGGCGCCGGCCGCGGCGCCGCAGACCGGCGTGGTTTGAGTCCAGCCGCCGGTTGCGCCGTCCGAACCCCGTCGCGGCGCGCCGACGGGGTATGGACATTTGCGCGCCGTCGAAGCATCTAGGGCGTGTCGGCGAAGACGCCGCCAGACCAGTCCTCGCTGCCGGCGCCCGACGCGCCGGACGCTGCGAGCGCGGGGACGCGGCGGTTCGCGGATCGGGAAGGCTGGAAACGGCCCGGGACGATCAGCAGTCTGGAAGGGTGGCCGAGCGGCTTAAGGCAGCGGTCTTGAAAACCGCCGTGGGCGCAAGTTCACCGTGAGTTCGAATCTCACCCCTTCCGCCATTGGCGCGGGTCGGTCATCGCGCTCATCCTCAAAAAGATTTCGTGGACGAATCCGCGCCAAAAAAAGATTAAATATTAATTTGATCTGAACACCCGTTGCCGAGTGGACAGCCGGATAACATTCCCGCTATGGGTCACAGTCGATTCGCGTCAGTAATATGATTGCTTTTATCGTGCCGTCGACCTTTTTTGTTCTGTTTTACAGAATGTAATGCGATAAATCCTCACCAGCGCGATTTATGATCATTGCGATACTCTGAGATTCACGAATTCGAGCAATTCGGCGCCTCGGCGCGATCAGGGGACGGTTCGACGTGCGCGCGAGCCGACGGCCCGGATCGGCTCGATCGCCGCTGCGGCGCCGGGGCGCCGCAGCAGGTCCGGCCGGTTTCCGCCGCCGCGAGGAGTCGCATCGGCAGCCCGAATTCTCGGCCCCCCGCCGCGCCCGCCCGCCATGCGTCCGCAGCCCGCGGCGACGCGCGATGAACAATGCCCGGCTGCGGGCGGTCGTCGACACCGCGGTCGACGGGATCATCCTCATGGATGGGCGCGGGATGGTGACGCTGTTCAATCCCGCCTGCGAACGCATCTTCGGCTATGCGGCGGCCGATATCGTCGGCGCCGACATCAAGCGATTGATGCCCTCGCCCTATCGCGACGAACACGACCAGTATCTCGACAATTACCAGCGCACCGGCGAGCGCAGGATCATCGGCATCGGCCGCGAAGTGGTCGGACTGCGCAAGTCCGGCGAAACGTTTCCGATGGACCTGTCGGTCGGCAAGGTCGAGCACGAGGGCGACGAGGTCTCCTATGTCGGCATCCTGCGCGACGTGACCGAACGCAAGCGCGCCGAGGAACAGCGCGAGCGCGACGCCGCGCAACTGGCCGCCCATAGCGAGCAGCGCGAGCGGTTCATCGGCCAATTGGCCAACCACAACGGGGAGCTGACCCATTTCGTGCACGCCGCGTCGCATGACCTCAGGGAGCCGCTGCGGATGATCACCGCGTTCTGCGGGCGCCTGTCGAGCGGCTATGGCGGGCTCCTCGACGCGCGCGGCGCCGAATATCTCGCCCTGACGATCGCGGCGACCGGACGGATGCACCGGCTCCTCGACGACCTCATCGAATTCGGGCGGCTCGGCCTGGAGACCGAGCGCAGTTCGGTGTTCGATTCCGGCCAGACTCTCCGGCAGGTCATCGAAACCTTCGAATTCTCCGCCGGGGAATCCGGCGCGGTGATCACGCACGACGGCTTGCCGGAGATCCTCGGCAATCCGGTCCGCTTCCAGAGCCTCATGCAGAACCTGATCGGCAATGCGGTGAAATATGTCGCGCCGGACGTCGCGCCGCGCGTTCATGTGACCGCGACCCGGGACGGCGGGTTCTTCCGGTTTTCCGTTTCGGACAATGGCATCGGCATCGCGTCGCGCCACTTCGAGCAGATTTTCGAGCCGTTCAAGCGGCTGCACGCCAAGAGCAGTTACGAGGGCAGCGGCCTCGGCCTCGCGATCTGCCGAAAGATCGTCGAAGGCTTCGGCGGCGCCCTGTCGGTCGACTCGGTCGAGGGGGCGGGGTCGACGTTCACATTCACCGTCAGGGTCGACGGCGAGGGAGGCGACAATGGACGCGGCGGGTCTTGAACTGCGCAGACGGAGGCAAGGCGACTGCGACGGCGCGCGCGCCGGCGGGGCGGGCATGACGAAAGACCCCGGCGCGGGCCGTTGCGGCGGGAATGCCGCCCGCGCGCCGCGCCGCGCGCATCGCCGAGCGATCGCCCCCGGCGCCGCCGGTGAGTAACTCCCGGGTGCGCGCGATCGTCGACACCGCGATCGACGGGATCATCCTGATGGACACCCGCGGGATGGTGACGATGTTCAATCCCGCCTGCGAGCGGATGTTCGGCTATGCGGCGGCCGAAGTGCTCGGCAGCGACATCAAGCAGCTCATGCCTTCGCCCTATCGCGCCGAGCACGACCAGGATCTCGACAATTACCGCCGCACGGTCGAACCGAGGATCGTCGGCGTCGGCCGCGAAGTGATCGGCCGGCGCAAATCCGGCGACACCTTTCCGCTGGAGCTGTCGGTCGGCGAGGTCGACGACGACGCCGAGGTCTCCTACGCCTGCGTCCTGCGCGACCTCACCGAGCGCAAGCACGCCGACGAACTGCGCGAGAAGTTCATCGAACAATTGACCGCCTCGAACGAGGAGCGAACCCTGTTCGTCCACGTCGCCTCCCATGATCTGCGCGAGCCGCTGCGGATGGTGGCGGCCTTCTGCGGGCGGCTGGCGAAGGACTATGGCGACCGCCTCGACGAACGCGGCGCCGAATATCTCGCGCTCGCGATCGGCGCCACCGCCCAGATGAGTCGGCTGCTCGACGACCTCGTCGATTTCGGCCGGCTCGGCCTCGACGCCGCGCGGGGATCGAAGTTCGTCGCCAACCAGGTTCTCGACCAGGTCCTGGAGAACTTCGCCGAACCGATTCGCGAATCCGGCGCGGTGGTCACCTCGGACCTGCTGCCGCAAGTCTACGGGAATCCGATCCGGTTCCACCGCCTGATGCAGAACCTCATCGGCAACGCGCTGAAATATGTCGCCGAGGATGTCGCGCCGCGCATCCATGTGACGGCGGTGCGGGAGGGCGCGTTCTGGCGCTTCTCGGTGTCGGACAACGGCATCGGCATCGATCCGCGCCATCACGAACAGATTTTCGAGCCGTTCAAGAGACTGCACGCCAAGGATCGCTTCAAGGGAACCGGCCTCGGCCTGGCGATCTGCCGCAAGATCGTCGAAGGATTCGGCGGCGTCATGTCGGTGCATTCCAACGAGGGTCAAGGATCGACCTTCAGCTTTACCGTAAAGATCCATGGAGAGGACAATGACAGTGGCAGAACTGACGCTTGACAGCCGGGGCAGACCGGCCGAGTTGCTGCTCGTCGAAGACAATTATGGCGACGTCCTGCTGACCAGGGAGGCCTGCCAGAACGCCCGCATGCCGAACAATCTGTCGGTCGCCGGCGACGGCGAGGAGGCCCTCAGCATGCTGCGCCGGGAGGGCCGTCACGCCAACCATCCGCGGCCCGACCTGATCCTGCTCGACCTCAACCTGCCGCGCATGGACGGCCGCGAGGTCCTCGATACGATCAAGTCGGACCCGGCGCTGCTGCGCATTCCGGTGATCGTGCTGACCAGTTCGGCCGCCGAGATCGACGTGCTCAAGAGCTACGATCTCAAGGCCAACAGTTATGTCGTCAAGCCGGTCAATTTCGATCGCCTGCAGGAAATCATCGCATCGATCGAGTCGTTCTGGCTGACCGTCGTCGCCCTGCCGACGACGACCGCCGGCGAGCCGTCCGGTGGGCGCTAGCCTCCATCCGGCCGGACCCGAGCCCGGCCGGTCGTCGACGGCGGAGCAGGAGCTGCAGTCGTTCAGCTACATGGTCTCCCATGACCTGGCCGCGTCGGTCCGCCATCTCACCGAGTTCTCCCGGCTGCTGATCGGCGAACTCGGCGACGCATTGACGGGGCGCCAGCGCGCGCACGCCGATCGCATCCGCGCCGCCGGCGACAACTGCCAGATGATGCTCGAGCAATTGCGCATCTTCTCCCATGTCCAGCACAAGCCGATCGACAGGGTCCGCCACGACGCCGCGGCGACCATCCATGTTGCGATGCTCCATTTCGACGCGGAGGCGCGGGCGGCCGGGGCGGAAATCACGATGGCGCCGCTCGGCGAGGTCTATGCCGACGCGGAACTGCTGGCGCTCGCGTTCAGCCGCCTGATGGACAATGCGATCAAGTTCGCCCGTCCGGGCGCGCCGCTGCGGATCGGGGTCGCGCCTGCCCACGACAAGGCGTTCTGGCGGATGCGGATCAGCGACAACGGCCTCGGCGTCGACCCGGCCTACCGCGACGTGGCGTTCCAGATGTTCCGGCGCCTGCATGGCAAGAACGTCTATCCGGGCGTCGGCGCCGGCCTTGCGATCTGCCGGCGCATCGCCCGCCTGCACGGCGGGGAAGCGACGTTCCTCGACTGCGTCGAGGGCGCCTGCGTGGAATTGGCGCTGCCGCACGCGGCGGGTCCGCCCAAGCCCGCGCGCCATCATCGAGGAGACTGACCATGACGCGGCGCAAACACCTGCTGTTCGTCGACGACAGCGACGCCGAACGCGAGATCATGGGGCTCACTCTCGGCGCGGCGTTTCCCGGCGCCGCGCTCCGACCCGTCGCGGATCCCTCGACGGTCGGGCAGATCTGCCACGATCAGAGCTTCGATTGCGTCATTCTCGACTACAACATGCCCGAACTCGACGGTTTGACGCTCGCCCGCCAGCTCAGGGCCGCCGACGCCTATCTGCCGATCATCCTGGTCACCAGCGTCGGCGACGAGATGCTGGTGGCGGAGGCGCTGCGCGGCGGGGTGTCCGACTACGTCGCCAAATCGCGGATCACCACCGAGGCGATCCGGCGCATCGTCGGCCGTTCGATCCACGCCTCCGTCCAGGCGCGGGTGATCGACGAACAGCGCGCCGAACTCGAGAATTTCGCGTTCGCGCTCGCCCACGACTTCAAGCAGCCGATCCGCCAGATCATCACCTTCAGCAAGATGCTCTCGGAGGAAATCGGCCCGGTCAAGACCGGCGAAGTCCAGCAGCACCTGACGTTTCTGGGCCATGCCGCCGGCCGGCTCGACAAGCTCGTCGACGTGATGCTGCAATATACGCTGCTCAACCAACCCCCCGAACTCGCCGACGTCGACCTCAATCGCGTGCTGGCGAGCGTCCGGGCGTCGCTGGCGCCGCTGCTGACCGAACGCAACGCCCAATTCGTGACGCCGCGCCGGGCGCCCGTCGTGCGCGGCAATGAAACGCTGATGATCCAGGTCATGCAAAACCTGGTCGTCAACGGCGTGCACTACAACCGGAGCCCGGTCCCGCGCGTCGAAGTGACCGCCCGCGGCGAAGCCGAGAGCTGGGTGATCGAGATCGCCGACAACGGGATCGGCATCGAGCCCGAATATGTCGCCGAAATCTTCAAGCCGCTGATCCGGCTCCACACCGCTTCCGAATATGCCGGCAGCGGCCTCGGACTGACGCTCGCCCGCAAGGCGATTCTCGCCCAGAACGGCGCGATCTGGTGCGAATCGGCGCCTGGCCTCGGCTCCGTATTCCATGTTCGGCTGCCGGCCGCGGCCGATCGCCCCGAGACCGCGCGCAAGCACGCGGGCCCGGCGCCGCGACCCAAGCCGGGCGCCTCCGCGGCGCCCCGATCGGGTCCGGCCCCGAAATCCGCCGCCCGGTTCGCGCGCGGGGCTGCGGCCTGGACGCCCGCGAACCGAAAGGACTATGTGCGCAACGGACTTCGGCACCGCAGCGATCAGACCGGCCGGGAATGGGCCGTGGCGAGGCCGATCGTCTGCGTCGGCAAATACGCGACGGCGGCCTGGGAGCAGCGCCTGCGCAGCGTTCTGGACGCGGTGCTGTTCGCTCTGGACACCGGCTGCAAATGGGAGTGGCTGCCGCGGGAATTCCCGTCGAGCTCGACCGTCTATCGCTGGTTCGCGCGCTGGCATTCCGACGGCGCGCTCGCGCGGCTGAATGTCGCGCTCTACGAGCAGGAGCGCGCCCCGGCCGGCGGCAAGGCGCGCCCGGCCGCCGCGAACCGCGAGGCGCGGCGCGCCCGAAGCGGCCCGGCGGCGGGTCCGCCGGCGCGCCGATCGGGGACGGCGCGACCGCCGCAGGCGACGGCAGCGGCGCCGAATATCGGTCGGCGCGATCCCGCCGCCGGTCGCACAAGGCCCTGAATGTCCGACGAGCGGGGCATGCGCGCTCGTCCAACCGGAATCCGCGCGATGGGCCCGACGCTCGAAAAAGTCCTCCATGAGCCTCCCGGAGCCGGCGGCGCCCGATGGCGTCGGCTGGTCGCGGCGCTCGGCTGGCTGCGGTCCGGCGACCGCCCGGTCGACCGGCTGGGCCGTCGGGTCGCCCGACTGTTGCGCCGCCCGCCGGCCGCGACCGGACCTGCGGTCGCGGCCGGACTTGCGGGCGCGAGCGCCGCGATCGCGGCGGGGTGGTTCCTCATCGTGCTGCCCGGCGGGACCGCGCCGATGATTGCGGTGTATCCGGTCGTGATGTCGGTCACGCTGCTGATCGGCCCGCTGGCGGGCTGGATCGCCCTGATTGGAGGGTTCGCCGGAGATTGGTACTTCTTTGTCGGACACCAGAACACGTTCGTCCTGCTGCCTCACCAGGCGCCCAGCCTGATCGCGATCGCCGTGGCCGTCACGTTCGCCCAGGTTCTGTCCGTGGTGTTGCGACAGTCGATCCACGCGCTGGGTTTGGTCACCGACCGGCTCGGGCTCGCCAACGCCCGGATGAAGGACGCCCTGACCCAGCGCACCGAGGCGCAGGCGGCGCTCGAGCGGAGCGAGGCGCAATATCGCGCCAGTTTCGAATACGCCTCGGTCGGCAAGGCCCAGTCCGAGCCTGTCACCGGCAGGATCCTGCGGGTCAATCGCGCCTTCGCCCAAATGCTCGGCTACGAACCCGAGGAGCTGATCGGCCGCACCGGCATGGAACTGACTCATCCGGACGACAGGGACAGCGACGACGGCGCCTACCGGAGATTCCTGACCGGCGACAACGACGCCTATGTCCAGGAAAAGCGCTACATCCGAAAGGACGGCCGCGCGATCTGGTGCCGCGCTTCCGCGACGGCGGCGCGCGCGGCGGGCAGCCGCGAACCGATCATGCTGATCGGCGTGATCGAGGACATCGACGAACGTCGGCAGGTCCGGGAAGCGGCCGACTCGGCGCGGCGCGACCTCGAAATGGTCGCCCGGGACCTGGCGCAGGTGGCCCGGGGCCGCGAGGAGGCGCTCGGCGAGCGCGATCTCCTGCTTCGCCAGAAGGAGTCCCTGATCGCGGAAATGCGCCGCACCGAGGACTTGCGCGAGCGGCTCATCGAGCAACTGACCGCTTCGAACGAGGAGCGAACCCATTTCGCTCATGTCGCCTCCCATGATCTCAGAGAGCCGTTGCGGATGGTGACGTCCTTCTGCGGGCTCCTGGCGAAGGACTATGGCGAGCGTCTCGACGACCGCGGCCGCCAGTTCCTGTCGCTCGCGGTGGCGGGCGGGACCCAGATGTCGCTCCTGCTCGACGATCTCGTCGACTTCGGCCGGCTCGGGCTGGAGGCCGAGCGCGGAACGTGGTTCGCCGCCGACGAAGTCCTCCGGCATGTGCTCGAAACGCTCGCCGAGCCCATTCGTCAGTCCGGCGCCGAGGTCGCCGCCGGCGACCTGCCGCAAATCTTCGGCAATGCGATCCGGTTCGATCGCCTGCTGCAGAACCTGATCGGCAACGCCCTGAAATTCGTTCCGATCGCGACCGCGCCGCGCATCCGCGTGGCGGCGCGGCGCAAGGCCGATTTCTGGATCTTTTCGGTCTCCGACAATGGAATCGGCATCGCCGAGCGCCACCAGCGGCAGATTTTCGAACCCTTCAAGCGCCTGCACGCAACGAGCGTCTATTCGGGCGCCGGGCTCGGTCTGGCGATCAGCCGCAAGATCGTCGAGGGCTTCGGCGGCCTCATATCGGTGGATTCGGTGGAAGGCGAGGGTTCGACCTTCAGCTTCACCGTCAGAACGAATGCCGCATAGCGCGACGATCAGGTCCGCCGCGCGGCGACGGGGGCTGCGCCCCGCGCCCCTGCGCCGGGCCGCCGGCTAGATTCCGGCGACGACGCGGTCGAGGGCGGCCGACAGTTTTTTCGCGCTGTTGGGTTTGGTCAGGAACTCCACCGCGCCGCGCATCTTCGAGCGCAGAGCGTCCGCTCCGGCCCGCGAGGAGGTCAGCACGACCGAGGGAAACCCGGCGGCCTCGCGCGTCGCGAATTCCCTCAGCAAGGCGAAACCGTCCTTGCGCGGCATGTGCAGGTCGACGATCGCCAGATCGGGTTTGACCGTTCCCCTGTCGATGAGCGCCAGCGCCTCGATGCCGTCCTGGGCGCGCACGATCTCGCCGATTCGCGGATTGCCCGCCAGCGCGCGGCGGATCAGATAGGCGTCCGCCTCGTCGTCCTCGACCAGCAGCACCCGCAATTTTCGCGCCGCCTGCGCGCGCGGCGATCGATGGAGCAGGTCCGGCCGGTCGAACGCGGCGGAAGGATTATCGATGATTGCTCGGGATGACGCCACCAATCGCATCGGGCACTCCTGGACGTTGTTCGATCACCGCCGAATATCGATGATCGATCGGGAGGCAGGAACGAGATCCTGCGCGCCGGAATCGGGCGGGACTGGATTGATCGCATTGCGGGCGAGGCGCGGCCGCGCCTTTGCCCGCCGCTCGAAGTCATGGGATTCGGCTCGCGGCCGGCCCTCACTCAATGGCAGGCGACGCTGGCGTCAGGCTGTCCTGGCGGATCGACGACGCGCCGCGATCGCGCAATCGGCTTGCGATCTCCCGCCCCCGCTCGCGATTGGGCCCGGCGCTAGGCGAGATTGCGGATCGCGAGGTCGAGAGCCGCCGCCAATTTGTCCGGCGTATCGGGCTTGGTGACGAATTCCGCCGCGCCGCAGCCCAACGCCCGGCGAGCGTCGGCCGGCGAGGCCGAAGATGTCAGCACGACCGAGGGAAACCACGCGCGCTCCCTGGTCGCGAGGTCCTGCAGCAGGGCGAGGCCGTCCATGCGCGGCATATGCAGGTCGATGATCGCCAGATCGGGACTGATCGCGCCCTCGTCGATCAGCGCCAGCGCCTCGACGCCGGTTTCCGCGAGGACGACAGCGCCGACTCTGGGATTGCCCGCCAGCGCACGACGGATGAGATACGCGTCGGGTTCGTCATCCTCGACGAGCAGGATTTGCAGTTTGCGCGCAGCCATCGGCGACGCAAACGCGTCGACATCATCCATCGTTTCGCGATCCTCGAAAAATTTCTTCGCGGTGAACATGAGTTCGCGCCAGGTCGTCGTCATGAGGTTCTCCTTCGGAGGGCGCCTCGCGGCGCGATTGCATGGCCGCCGCGTCCTCGACGGCGAAGTTCGGACGCCGCTCGCAGAGCGGGCGAAGCGGCGCCGCGACCGGCGCGGGAGCGCACGAGCCGACGCGCCGTCGCCGCTCGGCGCGCCGGGACCTGGCGGAGCCGCCGGAATGTCGCGCGACGGCCGGGATCGTCCGGAGGCCCGGGGGCGCCCGCCGCCGCGCTAGAGGACGCCGCGGATGACGCGATCGAGCGCGGTCGCCAGTTCGTGCTCCGTCTTGGGCTTGGTCAGGACCTCCAGCGCGCCGAGCCTGGTCGACCGGACCGCGTCGGCGCTCGCCCTCGACGACGTCAGCACCACGGAGGGGAAGGGCGCGGAGTCCCGGATTCCAAAGTCCCTCAGCAGGCCGAATCCATCCTTGCGCGGCATATGCAGATCGACGATCGCCAGATCCGGAAAGACCCAGCCCTTGTCGATCAATTCCAGCGCCTCGACGCCGTCTTCGGCGAGCGCCACCTCGCCGACCCAGGGATTCTTCGCCAGGGCGCGGCGGATGAGATAGGCGTCGGCTTCGTCGTCCTCGACGAGGAGCACCCACAGTCTCAGCGGCCGCCGCGACGGCGCCGACAGCCTGATCCTGTCCAGCGCGCCGCTGGCGAGCCGCGACGTCCTGGCTCGGACATCGTCCTGGTTTGATTCCATCCTCATGACGTTGGCTCTCTCTCTGGGTGATCGGGGGAAATATCGCGGGATCGCGCGCGGACGGCGGCTCGTCCCGGTAACGGCTGGGTGGTGTCGCGCCCGGCCGCGGGGGTGGGCCGCGCCGGTCGCCGCCCGCCGGTCGCGTCGTCGCCGGACTTCGCGGGCGTCTGGATCGTCATCGAGCGATCCGACCGGCCGGCGAAAATTCGAACGCCCGGCCTAGACGTAGGCGATGACCCGGTTCAGCGCGGCGGCCATCTTCTCCACCGTGTCGGGCTTGGTCAGGAACTCGACCGCCCCGCGCTTGCGCGAACGCAGCGCGTCGGCGCCCGCCCTGGAGGACGTCAGCACCACCGACAGGAACTGGGCGGATTCCCGGGTCTCGAAGTCCCGCAGCAGCGCGAAGCCGTCCTTGCGGGGCATATGCAGGTCGACGAGCGCCAGATCGGGATTCGCCGACCCGTCGTCGACGATTTCGAGCGCCTCCACTCCATCCCTGGCGACCACGACCTTTCCCACTCTCGGAATGGTGGCGAGGGCGCGGCGAATGAGATAGGAGTCGGCTTCGTCGTCCTCCACCAGCAGAACGCACAGTTTTTGCGTATTCCGCGTCGGCAGCGGGCGAACCAGACGCATACCGGCCTCGCCGCTGAAAGTACGGTCGACGACGATAGCGTGCGATGCCTCTAAATAATCCATGACTTGGGCCCTCCAAAGCAAAAAACAATTCGACACGCCTTATATTCAACAGAGTGTAACTGAAAACCATTACAGTCGCCGAAGTCGATACAATCAGGGTTTACCCTTCGCTAAAAAGACCCCGCCAAGGCGATCGGTCGGTTCGTGGGGCGGCCGCGCGGACTGCGCGGCGGCGCTGCGGCGCCTCGACGGGCGGCTCCGAAGGGGTCCCGATCGCGGCGCGCCTCGGCAAGCCAGGCCGATCCGCGGCGGTCGATCGCGCGCCGCGAATCGTCGGCGAGACATCGCCGCGGGCAGGGCGGTTTCGACCGGCGCCCGGGCGGCGTCGGCCGCGTGATGAGCAGAGAAAACCGGCAGTTGACAATTCTGAACGCGCATCCCGCCGTTCATGGCGCTGACGCGGCGGCTGCGCCGGTCGTCTCTGGGTCGATCCGCCATTCCAGCCGTGCGCCGCTCTGGGTCAGGGCGGTCCAACGGCCTCCCGCGCTCTCGATCGAATTGATCCGGCCAAACGTCGGCAGCATGTCGCCGACTCTGAGGCGGAGAATTCCGGCGCTGGTCCGCAGCACGCCTTCGCTGCCGGAGGCGTAGAGGAGTTCGAAGGCGGCGGGCGCCGGCGATGGCTCGACGGCGAGCGGCGCCGCCGTCCCGTTGGTCGGAACGCCGGCGCTCGCCTGGTCGGCAATCGACCCGGTCGGCGTCATGTCGACGGAACGCGCGATCCGCGCCGGTCCGGGCTTGGCGTCCCATGCGGGAGGGCGGACCGAGGCGGCGGTCAGGAAATGGCTCGGCCGAGAAAAGATCGCCAGATATTCAAGCCCGGCCACCTGGGGCGGGTGGTCGACGGACGCAACCATGTAGCCGGCAAAGCCGAGGGAAGAAAACGCGAGCAGTACGCCAGATCCGGCGAGCACGCGATCGACGCGCGAGCCATCGTCGATCCCGGCGATCGGCGAGTGTTTCGGCGGCGCCTTCGGGCGCGCGGAATGCGACTCGACACCGTCCTTCATCGTTACGCCTCTACGCCAACACGCTACTACGATCCGGCTGCGAATTGCCGGGCTCCCGCTCGATCGGCGAACGCCGTCGGCGGTCGCAACCGCGCGTCGGGCGCGGCCAGAAACAACGCCGCTTCGGCGTTTCCCGCGCGACGCCCGTCTGGCGGGACCGCCGCTCGATCGGCCGACCGACCCGCCTTGATTCAATTCGTCATGATGTTGAGCGGGAGATGTTAAGGAACTCTGACGGGACGCGGCGGCGCCGCAAGGCGGGTTGCCGCGTCCGGTTTCGCCGGCCGATCCGCCGACATGCGGCGGCGGACCTCGGCGCCGCCGTGCTCACCCCGCTCTTCGCCGCAACAGCACCGCCGAAGTCTGCTGCTGCATGCCGAGGGTCAGCAGCACGAGATGGTCGTGCGCGATCTCGCGCCGGCGCATCGCCAGGGTGACGGGCACCGAGGCGACCGTCATGTTGCCGAAGTCCTTCAGCGTCGTGATGTACTGCCCGGGTCCGATCGCCTTGTCCCAGGCGTCGATCAGCACCGACGAGGTCTGATGCGAGATCAGCGTGATCTCCCCGGGCCTGACGCCGTTGCGGCTCAGCAGGCGGTTCACCGCCCGGACCGGCGCGGTCTCGCCGAACTCGGCGAAGGACTTGGCGGCGTCGGCGCCGAAATACATCAGCGGCGTCGTATAGAGATCGGCCGAATAGGGCGGCGGCGGATCGATCCGGCCGGACTCGCGACCGCCCATCCACATCGCGCCGTAATATTTGCTCTGCGTCTCGGTCACGACGTCGACGAAGGCGAAACGGCGGCGGTCGACGAGGCTGCCCATGATCGCGGCGCCGGCGCCGTCGGCGGCGCCGATGCTGGTCGCCTCGTGATAGCTGACGTGACGCGTCCAGTTGCAGCCGCAGGCGATCAGCACATTGCCGATCCCGCTGCCTGTGCGGATCATTGCGTCGGCGAGCACGAGGCTGTCGTTGAAGGTCGTGAACTCGGTGCCGACCGGCAGGACCTGGCAATGGGCGGGCAGGCCGAGATCGCTGTGCAGCTTCACCAGCGCATTGGGCGTGACATAGTCGCTGACCGAGGCGAGCCCGATCAGCAGATCGATGTCGCGCGACGACAGACTGGCGTCGTCGAGCGCCTGCGCCGCCGCCGCCAGCATCAGGGCGTCGAGCGTTTCGCCGGCCGCCAGCACCCGCCGTTCGTCTATGCCCTGGAACAGCTTGGCGTAATCGGGATTGTTCTTCCGGATCCAGTCGAAGATCGGATCGTCGTTGCGGCGGACCGTCTCCGGCGTCGCGAAGCCGACGCCGGTGACGCCGATGGTCTCATGGTTGGTCATGACGCTTCCCATCTGATCGAGGGCGGACGCGACGGGCGAGCCCTATGGCGAAGCGGTCGGGGCCGTCCGGTAGTACGGCGGGATCTCGTCGCGATCGATTCCGACGACGATCACCTGCGGCCGGCGGTCGCGGTCGGCGTTGACGATCGCACGCCCGAGCGCCTCGCGCAGTTCGGCGGGGCTCGCGGCGCGGCAGGCCTCCGCGCCGAGGCTGCGCGAAAACGCCACGAGGTCGGGATCGCCGAGCTTGTAATAGTCCTTCCACGAGGGTTCGACCGGCTTGGGGAAGAAGTGCTGGTTGCCCTGGCTGACCATCGCCAGATCGTTGTCGTTGAGCACCACCCAGATCGCGCCGACGCGATTCTGCGCCGCCGTGGAAACCTCGGTCCCGTGCATAAGAAACGCGCCGTCGCCGGTGACGGCCAGGCACGCGCTGTCCGGGGCGCCGATCTTGCCGCCGATCACGCTGCAGACGCCGAAACCCATCGGACCCATGTCGAGCGACAGGTGCAGCCGGGTCGGCGGGTCGATCGCGAGATAGTTGAGCGTCCAGCCGACGCAATTGGCGCAGTCGACGAAAATGTTGGCGCCCCGCGGCGCGCAGTCCTGGATGATCCGCATCGCCGCCTGGGGCAGGATCGGGGCGGCGTCCGAGCGCCGCTTTTCCGGATCGTACCAGGGCGGCCAGGCGTCCTTGATCCAGGCGACATAGCGCTCGCGCTGCGCCACTGCGGCCGCGTCCGGCGTGAATGAATCGGAAAGCGCGCAGAAATCGTCGATGAATTCGGCGAGATCGGCGACGACGCCGAGCTCGAGCTCGAACGCGCGCCCGATCGCCGCGGGGTCGGCGTCGACTTGAATCAGCGGGCCCGCCGGCTTCAACAGCGCATTCCAGTTGCTCGTCGCCAGGCTGCCGAGGCCGGAGCCCAGCACCATCAGGGCGTCATAGGGCGGCCCGGCCGGCGCTCCGGCCGGCTGCAGGGCGCCCAGATAGCACGAGGGCCACAGGCAGCCGGCAAGGCCGTAATTGCGCAGCGACAGCGGATGGGTCTCGGGGAAGATCGCCTTGCCGTCGGGCGTCGTCATGACCGGAATGCCGAACCGCGCGACGACCTCGGCGAAGCGCGCGAGCCGCTCGCCGCGCAGCGGAAAGCGGCAGCCATTGCCGATCAGGATGGCCGGCCGGTGCGCTGCGGTCAACAGCGCGAGCGCCTCGCGCGCGCGCGCCGGATCGCTCGCGCGGGGAACGGTGCGATAGGCCTCGGTCCGGCGCGGGACCGCCACCGGCGTCGACGGCGCCAGATTCGACACGTCGACCGGCAGGCTGATATGGGCGGCCGAGAAGGGGAGCGAAAGCGCGCTGCGCAGCGCCTGCGGGAACAGGATCGCGAAATCGTCGGGATTGGCGATCATCGCGCTGTAGGATGCGGCGTTGCGATAGATCGCGGTGACGTCGAGCGCGCCGTCGACGCCCTGCTGCAGATAGCCCTTGCCGAAATAGCTTTCGGCGACCTCGCCGGTGATGACAAGGACTGCGGAGTGATCCGATTGCGCGTTCATGACCCCGGTGACGGCGTTGGTGGCTCCAGGGCCGGTGGTGACGAGGACGACGCCGAGCCCGCCCGTCGCGCGATGCAGGCCGTCGGCCATATAGGCGGCGCCGGTCTCCTGCCTGGCGACGACATAGGTGAACTCGTGCTCTCGCAGGCGCAGCGCTTCGAGCATGTACATGATCCCGCCGCCCGGAATCCCGAAAATGTGGGTGACGCCTTCGAGCTTGAGATAGTCGAGCAGCAGGTCGCAGACGGCGCGTCCGGTCGCGGCGTCGAGGCTGGTCCGGGTCTTCTGAAGCATGGCTCTGGCTCCTTGCGGCGATCGCGGCGGCGCGGCCGCCGTCATGGCGCGGACGGCGGCGCGGCGAGGCCGAAATGGCCGGTCAGCATCATCTCGGCGGTTTGCAGCGCGCCTTCGACCCAGCCCTGATAGGTCGAGTAGGATTCGCCGCAGATGTAGACTTCGTAGTCCGGCGTCGGCTTGACGATCTTCTTCATCGCCTCCGGCGTGTCGACGCCGATGTTCCAGGAATGCCAGCCGCCGCCATAGGGATCGTCGCCCCAGTCATGGAACGCGGCGGCGTAGGGCGGCGCCACGCCGGGCAGGCCGTGCAGTTCGCAGAGCTGGCGGTGGCCCTCGGCGACCATCAGCGCGCTGACCGTCGGCTTGTCCCGGACATCCCCCGGCATGACGAACGGATTGGCCGCGCCGGCGAAATCGGGCCCGCTGCGCCGCACCCCCTCCCAATAGTTCACGGAGACGCCGTCGGTGTAGGAGGCGACGATCAGCGAGTTTCGGTTGCGCGGATCGGCGCCCTTCTGGTCGCCTTCCGTGCCGAAATAATAAACCTGGCGCAGCGGGAGGTCCGAGATCGATTCGCCCGATTGCAGGCCGAGCTGCCGCCACCAGGGTTCGGGATAGCCGAGCGCGAATTTGTAGAGCGTGCGGCCGGTGACCGCGCCGATCAGGTCCCTCACCCCGTCCTGGTCGAAGAAGGGGCTGGCGGCGTGGCGGTCCGGAGCGTGGCCGGCGAGCAGCTCGAGCGCGCGGCGCGGCATCGCCAGCACCAGCCGGCGCGCCGTGACCCGAGCGTCCTCGCCGGTCGCCGAATCGTGGAAGGTCAGATCGAACTGGCCCTCGCGGTTGTGCCTGAAGGCGATCAATTCGCGGCCCGTATGCACGGCGCCGCCCGCCGCTTCGAAGCGGTCGCGCAGCCGCCAGGGCAGCGCCTCGTAGCCTTCGGGCAGGCTGTAATATTGCGTCTCGTCGGGATTGTTCGACCAGTCCTCCATGTACCAGGGAATCGCCTCGGCGGCGTTCCAGTTGGTCAGCACGGTGTTGAAGCCGCCGCCGGCGAGCGCCAGATTGTAGCCCTCGACGCTCAGCGTGTTGAGAAGGACTTGCCAGAAGCCGTGCTGGCGCAGCGGAAAGCCGTTGAGCTCAGTGACCTGGCAGGCCGCGCGCAGCTGCGCGTTGGTCATTTCGGTGGCGCCGGGAATGAGCTTCGAAATCGCGTGGACGACGAGGCCGGACGGCGCAAGGCCGCGCTCCCAGGGCGCCAGGTCGTAGGGCACGGCGGCGGGGTCGGCGAAGGCGGACTGGGCGAAGCGCCGGCCGCGCAGATAGACGAGATTGCCGGGGCCGCCCATCGGAAACGGGACCGGCGCGAAGCCGAGCTGGTGAATGAGGCTCCAGATGATCGGCTGCGACTTCATGATTCGCATGCCGCCGAGCTCGAGCGGGACATGCGGCATGCCGGGCAGCCGGACCGTATAGAGGCGGCCGCCGATGCGCTCGCTCATCTCGAAGAGATGGACGCCGCGCGCCGGAAACTTGCTGTCGGGCGCCGTCGCGAGCCGCCAGGCGGAATAGACGCCGCCCATGCCGCCGCCGACGATCGCACAATCGATCGCGCTGGAATCGTCGCTCATCGTCTGGCTCCCCTGGATTCGGCGATCCTGAACCCGCGCCAGCGGGCGCCGGCGTCGTCCATCAAACGCTCACGATCTCGTCGACGGCCTCGAGCGAGGCGATCAGCGCGCCCTGGATCCAGGCCTGGTCGGTCGAGCAATGCTCGCCGGCGAAGTAGACGCGCCCCTCGGATTTCTTTCCGTCGAGGAATATCGAGCCGAGCTGGCCCGGCAGCAGGAACGCGAACGCGCCGGCCGACCAGCGATTCGTCTGCCAGTCGATCGACGCGGCGTCGACGACGACATTGTCGTCGAGTATTTCAGGATGGAACCGCGCGACGCCGCGCCGAACCGCGTCGGCCCGCTCGTTGGGGGTCAGCAGGCCGAGCCGTTCCGCGTCCGACCCCCAGCAATAGGCCCCGAGCAGCGCGCCGGGCGCCTCGGCGTTCGCGGCCGCCGACGGGGCGACGCGCTCGGAATGGGCCGGCCGGGAGTGGATGCCGGCCAGGGCGCCGGTCGCGACCGCGCCGCGCTCGACCGTCAGGTGATCCATCGGATAATAGGTCTGCCGCTGGATCCCGTCGGAGATCGAGGCGCCGCCGTAGATGCCATATTTCGACTGCCAGAAGCGGGTCTTGCAGTCGAGAATCACCTTGGTCGAGGCGGCATAGGCCATCTGGCTGATCGCCAGCATCTTGCCGTAGCTGAAGCCTTCGAGCGTGGTGCGCCGCAGCACGCCGAACGGCAGCGTGCACAGGACGTAGTCGGCCTCGATCGTCTCGCGCCCCGCCGGGCCGCGATAGCCGATCGTGACCGTGGCGGGGCCGCCGAGCGCGATCCGCGTCACCTCATGCTCCAGCCGCACCGTGCCGGGCGCGAGCCGCGCCTGCAGGCGTTCGGGCAGCTGGCTCATCCCGCCCGACAGGGTCATCAGATAGTTCGAGGTGCCGACGATCGTGTCGCGGATGAACATGGTCACCGCCTTGTCGAACCAGACCGCGAGGCTGGTGTAGGCGCCGACGAGCTGCTTGACCGCCGGCGGCAGCGCGGCGTCGAGGAAAGCGCCGAGCGCGAGGCTGTCGAGCGCGCGCAGGCGATCGGTGTCCGGCTCGCCCTTGAACAGGCTGTCGATCTCCGCCGGGGTCAGCGGCGCGATCGCGTTGGCGAGGACCCAGCCGAAAATCGCCCCGCCCGGGTCCTGCGGATAGGCGCCCGCCGGTTCGGGCGCGGTCTCCGGCAGGCCGAAACGCGGATAGACGCGCGCGCGACTGTCCCTGGCGCGGCAGATGACGCCGTGGATGTCGAGGAAGTTCTGGTCGACGGCGTTGACGAACGGGATCAGCCGCGGCGACAGGCCCATCTGGTCGATGTAGTGATTGGTGTAATCATGCGAGCGCGGCACGCGCATGGCGCCGAGTTCGTTGTAGCTGCCGTCCTTGAAATGATGGGTCAGGATCCGCCCGCCGGTCCGGGCGCTGCCTTCCAGAACGGTCACGGTGTGGCCGAGTTGCTGGAGCTCGTAGCCCGCCACGAGCCCGGCGACGCCGGCGCCGAGGACGACGACGCGCTTCTGCCCGCGGCCGGAATTGTCGGCGCGGATCTTGCGCAGCATTTCGCCGATCGGGACGTGCGGATAGGTCTGGGCGGCGCTCTGATCGGACACGGCTCGACTCCCCTGTGGCGTCGCCGACCGTCCCGCCGGCGGCGGCCAATCCGCAGCTCGCCGCCCTGCGCCGCGGGCCTGGGGTCGCGGCGTTCGGACCGATTGGCGGGCCGGTTGGACAGGTTGCTTCCGTTGTTGTTTAGCATCGATTAATCGACTAGTTTATGTACGAAATTTGAACGGCCGTTCACATGGGTCGACGCATCTCTCGCCGGCCGGCCCGGGGAATGGCGTAGCGCCGGTCGGAGAGGGCGATGAATCCGAGCCAGCCGGCGGGCGCCCGCCGAGATCGCCTGATCGTCGTCGAGGACGATCCGACGACGCGGTCGATGATCGCGCGCTATTTCGCCGCCGAGGGCTTCGACGTCGAGGAAGCCTCGACGCGGGCCGAATGCCGCCGGGCGCTGAAGCGGCAGGGCGCCGATCTCGTCTTCATCGACATTCAATTGCCTGACGGCGACGGGTTCGGCCTCGCCCGGGAAATCCATGCGGAAAACCCGGTCGGCATCATCTTCGTCACCCAGCGCAACAACGACATCGACCGGATTCTGGGTCTCGAGCTCGCGGGCGACGATTATGTGACCAAGCCGGTCAATCTGCGCGAGCTGCTGGCGCGCGCGCGCGCGCTGCTGCGCCGCCGGCGGCTCGACCGGGAATCCTCGCGCAACCGCTCGGTGGCGACGTTCGGCTCCTGGCTCATCGACCAGACGCGACGCGAGATCGCCACGCGAGAGGGCGTTCCGGTCAGGCTGACGCGCGGCGAATTCGATCTCCTGGCGGCGCTCGTCGCCGCTGACGGCCGGCCGCTGAGCCGCGATTATCTGATCGAAGTGATCAGCAACCGCGACGCCGAGGTCGGCGAGCGGACGGTCGACGCGCTGATCGGCCGGCTGCGCCGCAAGCTCGGGACCACGCCGGGCGCGCCGCCGATCATCGTGACCGTCGGCGGCGTCGGCTACAAGCTCGGCGTGGCGATCGACCGGCACGTCTGACGCCGGCGGCGGCTAGGGCGCCGCCGCGCCGCCGCGCCGCACCGCCGCCCTGAGCGCGTCGAGCGAGGCCCGGCGCAAGGGCCGCAGCGCGGCCACCATGCGCGGCAGATCGCCGCTCGACGAAAGCGACGCCAGGCTTTCGACGCCGGCGGCGCAGTCGCACAGCTGCGCCAGTCCGAGGGCGCCGGCGGCGCTGCGCAGCCGGTGCGCGAGCGCCTCGACGGCCTTGCGATCGCCGGCCGCGACGTCCGCCTCCAGCGAGGCGATCGTCTTGAGCGAGCTGCGCTGGAACATCCTGCCGAGCCGCGCGATTTCGGCCGTCCCGAGAATTTCCTGCTGGGTGGCGAGAAATTCGCCATCGACGAGGCCGCTGGGATCGACAGGGGCGGGCGCCCGCTTCGGGGCTTTGGCGACGTCGTCGGCGAGCCCGGCGAGCGCCCGGCGCAGGGCGCCGAACTGGAGCGGCTTGCCGAGGATGATCCGGATGCCGGCGAGCGCGCAGCGCTGCCGGCTCTCGCGGGTCAGGTCGGCGGTCAGGGCGAGCACCGGCACGTGGTCATAGCGGCCGCCGGGCAGAGCGCGAATCCGCCGCGTCGCTTCGAGCCCGTCGACGCCCGGCATGCGGAGGTCCATGATGACGACGTCGAAATCGGCGGCCGCGGCGGCGTCGACCGCAGCCGCGCCGCTGTCGACCAGCTTGACCCGATGCCCGAGCCGGCCGAGCAGGCCGGCGGCGACGGTCCGGTTGACGGTGTCGTCGTCGGCGACCAGAATCGACATCGCGCGCGTCCCGACGGCGGGCGGCTCGGCGGCGAGGCTCGCGCCGGCCGGCGCGATCGGCGCCGCCAGACGGAACGTGCTGCCGACGCCGAGCGCGCTCTCGACCGTCAGCGTCCCGCCCATCATCGTGGCAATCCGCCGGCTGATCGCCAGCCCGAGGCCGGCGCCGCCGAATCGCCGCGCGATGCTCTCGTCGGCCTGCACGAAATCGGTGAAGATGCGCTCGAGCATCTCCGGCGCGATCCCGATGCCGGTGTCGGCGACGCTGACGTGGAGCGTCGGCGCGCAGGCGCGACCGGCGGCGGCGAACCGCACCTCGACGTCGACGCGCCCGCGCTGGGTGAACTTGACCGCGTTGCCGAGCAGGTTGATGACGACCCGGCTGAGCCGGTTGGGGTCGCCGCGCAGCCGCGGCGGCGCCTTCGGGCGCATCGTCAGGCCGATTTCGAGTTGCTTGGCGAGCGCCTGCGGCCTGATCAGCTCGATCGCGCCGGTCACCAGCCGGTTCAGATCGAAGTCCTGGAACTCGAGGGTTTCGCCCTCCGCTTCGAGCCGCGCATAGTCGAAAATCCCGTCGATGAGGCTCAGCAGGGTCTTGCCGGAATCGGCCGCGATTTCGAGATAGCGCCGCTGCTGGCGGTCGAGGCGCTCGCCGTCGAGCAGCTGGAGCATGCCGAGGATCCCGTTCATCGGCGTGCGGATCTCGTGGCCGACGACCGCGAGAAACCTGGACTTGGCCTGGTTGGCGGCCTCCGCCGCCTGCCAGGCCTGGCGCGCCTCCTCCTCCTCGGCCATCGCCTTGTTGCGCGCGGCGGCCAGTTCGGCCGTGCGCTCGCTCACCTTGCGCTCGAGCCCCTCGTTGGCGCGCCTCAGTTCCTCCTGGGCATTCTCCCGTTCGACGAACAGGTTGGCGTTGGCGATCGCGATCGCCGCCTGGGCGGCGAGCACGAGCACGACCTCGAGCCGCCGCGGCGTGAATATGCCGCGCGCGAGATTGTTCTCGAGGTAGACGATGCCGCGCAGCTGGCCCTGTTCGGTGATCGGCGCGCACAGGACCGAGGCGACGCCGCGCGTCCGGATATAGGGGTCGGCGGCGAATTCAGGCGAGCGCTGGGCGTCGTCGAGGACGATCGGCTCTCCGGTATGGGCGACATAGGCGACGATCGAGCGCGGCGCGGCGTCGCTGCGCTCGATGGCTTCGCCGCGCCCGGTCTCGGCCTCGCCGGTCTCGCCGTGACGGATGGCCACTTCGACATGGAGCCCGCCGCCCGGCCGCCGGAGGATCAGCGCGCCATATTCGGCGCCGGCGCTCTCCTCGATCGCCGCGAGCGCCATTCTCGGCAGGCGGCGCAGGTCGATCTGGCGCGCGATCGTCTGAGCGGCGCGCAGCACGGCGCGAAAATCGATCCCCTCGTCGGTCAGCGCCGGCGCGGCGACGTCGGCGCCGCCGCCGCCCCGGCCGGGCGCCAGCAGGGGGAATTCGGCTTCGAGCGCGGCCACTTTCGCCAGCGCGCCCCAGTGCCTCGACAACGCGACCGCTTCGCGCAGCCGCGCCAGCCCGGCGATATCGTCGCCGAGCGCCAGATAGTGGCGGCCCGCGCATTCGTTGACCAGCGCGGAAACATGCACGTAGCCGCCGGCGTCAGCGTATCGCGCCGCCTCGCCATAATGCCGGATCGCGTCGATGGCGCGGCCCTCGAGGCGCGCCTGCTCGCCCTCGACGAGCGCCTCCGCGGCGCCGAAATTGTGCGGGTTGAGCGCGCTCCATCGCCGCAGCCGGTCGCGCTCGCGGGCAAAGCGCGGGTCGCCCGCCCTCCCCGACGACAGCGCGGCGAGCAGGAAGAACGTGACGCCGTCGGCCTCGACGAAATTGCCGGCGACGCCGGGCAGACTGTCGAGGAACGCCTCGCCATAGGCGAAGGCCGCTTCGTGGGCGCCGAACAGATAGGCCAGGCGCAGGCAGCGGGCGAAGAAATAGCCGCGTTCGTTGGCCGCCAGCGCGGCGCCGCGGGCGAGCGTCGCGGCGACGGTTTCGACCTCGCCGTGGGCGAGGCTGGTCGGCGCCGCGGTCTGGCCGATCAACGCCTGGGCGAACCGGATCTCGAGCTCGCAATGGGATGTCGCGGTGGCGTTGCGCCCGGCGATGATCTGGACGTGCCGTCTCCCGGCGGCGACGACATCGGCGAGCGGCGCCCCGGAAAATCCCAGATGGATGACGTAGGTCGCCGCATGAAACGAGCCGAATTCAATGTCGCCCATCTCGAATCCCGACCTGGCGCCGTCGAGCAGAATCTCCAGGGAGTCCTCGATCGGATGGAGCCAGTGGCTGAGGAAATAGGCGTAGCCGAAGGTGACGATGGCGGTCAGGTTGCCGCCCTCGGCGCGATCGAGCGCGATCGCCGTCCGGGCGAGGGCGTCGACCTGCTCGACGTCGCCGGCGATGGCGCGCAAAGTCAGGGCGAGCGTGATGATGACGCCGGGCGCGACGAGATCGCGGCCGTGGCGCAGCATCAGATTGGCGTTGCGGATCGCCAGCAGGGCGAACAGTTCCGGCCGCATGGCGTTATGGGCATAGGGAGCCAGCTGCAGCGCCAGACGCATGGCGGCGGCGAGCCGCTGGTCCGACAGCGGCGGCAGGCGCTCGAGGTCGCGCGGCGCGCGTCCGGCCATCGCTTCCTGGTACTGCGCGAGCTCGCCCGGGATCGCCGCCATGACTTCGGCGGGCGCGACGGGCAGGGCGATGCCGGCGAGGGCGAGCGCCGCCAGCCCCGCCGCCAGCGCGGCGGCCCAGAGGCTGCGGGCGCCGAGCGAGAGAACCTTGAGCCGATGGAGGCGCAGCCGCCGCTCGTCGTCGCCGAGCCGCCCGAGGAGATCGTCGAACATCGCCTCGAACGAATCATGGTCGCGATTGAGGACATGGCATTCGGCGAGCAGCAGCGAAGCCTCGGCGATCGTCTCGTACCGGCTCGACCAGGCCGAGGCGCCGGTCAGGCGAAGGCCGGCCTCGGCGTGGTCGCGCGCCGAAGCGAAGGCGGCCGCCGCGCGCGCCTGCCTGGCGGCGATGAAGTTCACCTCGGCGCAGCCGGATTCGAGCGCCGGATCGTCGGCGAGGTCGCCGCCACGGTTGAGCTGTCCGGCGATTGTGAACGCCGACGCGCCCGGATCGTCGCGCCCGAGGCGACGCAGCAGCGCCGCGCCGAGACGGCGATGACAGGAGGCGCGGTCGTCGAGCAGCGAATAGGCCGCCTCGCGGATCCGGTCGTGGACGAAGACGTATCCGGAATCGATCGCGGTCAGCATGCCCTCGGCGACCGCCAGATCGAGCCCGCCCCTGGCCGCCTCCGGTTCGAGGTCGAGCGCCGCGCTGACCGCCTCGACGTCGATCCTCATGCCCAGGCAGGCGCCGGCGGCGACCAGGCGGCGCGCGTTGGCGGGCAGGGCGCCGATCCGCCCGGCCAGGAAGCCGACGACATTGTCGGTCGCCTGCACCCGCGCGATGCGATCCATGTCCCAGGGCTCGCCGGTCCGGCTGATGCAGCCGAGATCGACCAGATGTCTGAGGAACTGGCGGACGAACAGCGGATTGCCATGGGTCTTTGCATGGACCAGACCGGCCAGCGCGCGGACGCCGGGCCCGGCGTGCAATGCGTCGGTCAACATCTCGGCCACGTCGTCGACGCCGAGCGCTTCGAGTTCGACCTTGCGAACCCGGGCGGCCTGGGCGCGCAGCCCCGCCAGACTGTCGTCGAGCGCGGCGGCGTCCCGGGCCTCGTCGTTCCGGTGGATCACGATCAACACCAGGCCGCCCGACGGCGGCGCCGCGCTGATGGGGCCGAGCAGGTCGCGCGTGGCGTCGTCCGCCCATTGAGCGTCGTCGAGCGCCAGGATCAGCGGGCATTCCGGGCTGGCGAACGCCGCCACGAACGAGCGCACCGCCTGGGTCAGCCGGTGGCGCGCCTCCGCCGCCGGCAGCGGCGCCGGCGCGGGCTGCGGCCCGATCAGCAGCCCGAGCGCAGGGACGAGATCGAGCATGACGCCGGCGCCCTTTCCGAGCGCGCCGACGAGGCAGGCCTGCCAGCGCGCCACCTGCGCGTCGGGCTCGGCGAGGACGCTGCGGATCAACGATTCGAAGCTCTGGAGGAGGCCGTGGTAGGGGCTGTCGCGCTGCGACTGCTCGCATTTGCCAAATCCGAGATGGCCGGCCGGCTGGCCCTCCGCCTGGGCGAGCCAGCTCCTGATCTCGGCGGCGAGCGCCGACTTGCCGACCCCCGGCGGGCCGGCGATCGCCACGGCGGCGTTGCGGCCGGAGCGGGCGTCGGCGAGCGCCGTCCGCAGGCTCTCGATCTCCCGGCGCCGGCCGTAGAGCTTGGGCAGCGGTTCGAAGCGCGGCGCCGCGTCCCCGGCGCCGATCGCGAACGGGGCGACCGCCCCGGCCGCCGCGTATTCGGCCGCGCAGCGGGCCAGATCGGCCGCCGCCGCCGCGGCGCGCTGGTAGCGGTCGTCGGCGCGCTTCATCAGCAGCTTCATGACGATCTGGCTGACGACGGCCGGAATTTCCGGGTCGAGCGCGGTCGGCGGCGCCGGTTGCTTGGCGAGATGGGCGTGCAGCAGTTCGACCTGATCGTCGGTGTCGAACGGCGGGCGCCCGGTCATGAGTTCGTAGAGGACCGCGCCGAGCGAATAGAGATCGGCGCGATGGTCGACCGGCTGATTCATCCGGCCGGTCTGCTCCGGCGCGATCGAGGGCAGCGCGGCGCGGCCGAGCATCGCGCCGGCGGGGAGCACCGAGCCGATCGCGAGTTCGGCCGCGCAGCCGAAGCCGACGATGTTGACGCGCCGCCCGGCGCGATCGACGACGACGTTCTCGCAGGCGATATTGCGATGGATCACGCCGCGTTCGTGCAGATGGGCGAGTCCGTCCGCCAGCGCAGCGGCGATCTCGAGCCGCTCGCGCAGCGGCGGGCGCGCGCGCGCCAGAGCCTCCCGCAACGGCGCGCCGCCGATGTCGACGAGCGCGAGCATCGGATCGCCGCGCTCGCCCGCCGCCGGGCCGAGCGAGCGCACGACGCGGTCGCTGTCGAGGCGCGCGAGGATCGCATGCTCGCGGTGCAGCCGCGCCGCCAGATCGGCGCGCGGCTCGTCGCCGCGGCCGCCCTTGAGAATCGTCGGCGTTCCGTCGGCGCGCAGCCCGCGCAGCACGATCGTGCGCGCGCTCTGATGCAGGGTTTCGACGACCCCTTGCCGTTGCCCTTCGTCCGACACGCAAGCCCTCCCGGCGCCCGGCGATCGCCGGACTCCACGCATGCGCCGGTCCAGGCGGCCCGTCCCGGAGAGGGCCGGCCGTGCGGATCCCGCGTCGCATCCGGCGATTGGACACTGCATCGCTGCGGAAAACAAGGCGATGCGACGGGGCCCGGCGGCGCGCGCCGCGGCTCGATCGCCCGCGCGCCGCCGCATCAATCCCCGATGAACCGCTGTTCAAATCTCGTTCAACAGGGCCGGAGCGTGCTTGGCTAGGTGTCTGTCGTCGTCCTCGTGGGCGATCAAGACGAAACCTGAAACCCCTCCAGCAGAAGTGAGACACGACCATGTCAGCCCATGCCCTGCGCAAGCACCACCATCGTCATCCCTCGCCCGGCGCGGCCGCGTCGCTGTCGTACGACGACACGATGTTCAACCTGATGTATGGCGCGATGATCAACCAGCTCGGTCTTTCCCCGAGCAACTTTCAACTCATCTACCCCTTCGTCAGCTGGAACTGGCCGGTGACCCCGACCGGATACATCTCCAGCGCGCTGCGGGACTTCTGCGCGACGATCCCGCAATGGAGCGCGGTCGGCTCGTACGAGTCCTCCGGCACGCGCTTCGACGACGCCTATTCGCAGTTCCTCAGCACGATCATGGCGACGACGACCAACCCGGCGCTGCAGAATCAGATCAACGCCGCGAACAACTCGCTGCAGCTGGCGGCGAACGCCTACAACACGCTGCTCGCCCAGGCTACCGCCGCCTATCAGCAGGCGGTCGGCGGCACGAACTCGCCGACCTTCTCGGCCTGGCTGGGCACGCCCGGCGGTCTGGCGTGGAGCTCCCAGCTCAATTCCTCCGCCGCCAACGTGACCCAGGCGGCCGGGGTCTACAATTCGCTGGTCGCGGAAACGCAGACGCCCGCGCTCAGCGCGGCCAACGCGGCCTTCGCGAACAGCGCCTATTACTCGAAGTTGCAGGACTCCGGTCTCAGCGGCTTCCCGCCGGTGCCCGGCTATGGCGTCTCGAACAACCCTGCCGCCTGGACCCAGAATGTCCAGGGCGGGGGCGGCACCCCCGGCTCGGTGAAGTTCAGCCAGGGCCAGCAGGCCTTCAACTATTCGAACACCTGGTCGCAGTCGACGCAGACGGTCGACGCGTTCTTCTTCTCGATCGTCCAGAACAACAGCTGGCAGCAGATCACGCAATTCCAGTCCGCGCAGTCGCTCGCGGTCGAGATCGCGTTTTCGGCCTGGGACACGATCCAGATCCAGCCCGGCGGGTGGTACACCAGTTCGGCGCCGCGTTTCTACCAGAACGGGCCGTTCAACAAGGGCTATACCGGCCATCCCGACCAGGCCGGCGACACCGCGGCGTTCGGCAGCGGCGGCTACATGAACGCCGTCAAGACCGGCATGATCGTGGCCTATCAGCCCAAGATCACGATCACGACGGACTCGTCGACCTTCAACAGCGTCCAGACCAACTGGAACAGTTCGTCGGGCATCGCGGTCGGGCCGTTCTACTTCGACAACAGCAGCAGCGGCGGTCAGCAGTACAGCTTCACCGCATCCGCCTCGAACAACCAGCTCGTGGTCCAGAGCACCTCGACCACGCCGGTCATCGTCGGCGTCACGGTCGACGTGCTGCCCTGAACCGGCCGGCGGGCGGTCGCCGGGCCGCTCGCCTCCGGCCGGAGAAGGCCGCCCTCACGGGCGGCCTTCACGTCTGCGGCGCCGCGGTCCATGCCGCAGGCGCCGTCCTCATTCCGCGGCCGGCTTCCTGCGCGCGGACTTCAACGGCGCGAGCGATTTCAGGTAGGCTGCGATCGCCTCCCGATCGGCCGGCGGCAGTTCGGCGGTGTTCCTGACGACTTCGGCCATATCGCCGCCCACCGAATCGCCGTCCGGGGTGAAGCCGCTGGCGAGGAGCTCGGCGATGTCGCTCTGCGACCAGGCGCCGATCCCCGAGGCCTCGGGCGTGATGTTGGGCGCGCGGCCCTTGCCGCCTGGGCTGGGGCCGCCGGCGAAGCGCCGCCCGGCGATCACGGCGCCGAGGAAATTGCGCGGCGAATGGCATTCCGCGCAATGGCCGAGTCCCTCGACGAGATAGCGGCCGCGGCTCAGTTGCGGGCTCGCCGTCGGGTCGGGGGCGAGCGGCGCGCCGTCGAAGAACAGCAGCTTCCAGAGCCCGACGCCGCGCCGGATGTCGAAGGGGAACCCGAGGTCGTGGGCGCGCGCCGCGCCCGCGACCGGGGCGAGCGTGCGCAGGAACGCCATGAGGTCGCGCACGTCCTCGAGGGTGACGCGCTGGAACGACGTGTAAGGAAACGCCGGGTAGTAATGCGCGCCCTCCGGCGACACTCCGGCCAGCATCGCATTGGCGAGGTCGACGACTTTCCAGCCGCCGATTCCATGTCGGCGATCGGGCGAAATGTTGGGCGCGTAGAAAACGCCGAACGGGGACTTCAACGCCAGGCCGCCGCCGAGCTTCAGCCGGTCGGGCTGGCCGGGAGTCGCATGGCAGGACGAACAGCCGCCGGCCTCGAATGCGATTCGGCCCCGAGCGGCGTCGCCGCCCGGTTCGATGGTCTCCCAATGGTTGCGCGGAAATCGCGGCTTGGGCGCGGTCGCCGCCCAGAAGGCGCCGGCCCCGACGAGCGAGGCTGCGGCGAGGCCGACGAGGACGGCGGCTAATGGCCTCTGCGAGCCTGGGGCGCGCTCGCGGGTTGTGCTTGTTTCCATTGCGTCAGCGCCCGCGCGCAACGCCGGCTGGGGCGTCGCGCGCTCACTTGTCGGGGGTGCGATATTTCTCGTGGCAGCCGCCGCAATTCTTCAGCACGGCCTGAAAGGCCGGGCCGAAACTCTCCTTGTCCTTGACCGTCGCGAGCGCGGCGGTCGCATCCTGTCCGAGCTTGAAGTAGCGGGCCTCGACGTCGGCCTTGGATTCCCAGACCGCCGGCAACGCCCTGGTGTCGCCGCCGGTCCTGGAATCGTCGGGAAACAGCGACGGCATTTTCGCCGCGACGGCGATGATCGTCCTCAGCGAGGCCTGCGCGGTCCCGAGATCGAAGGGCGTCTCGCCCTTCATCATCTTGAGCGCCGGGCCGACGGCGCCGCCGGCCTGCTTCATCGTGTCCCTGCGCTCCTTGATCACGTCGGTATTCTGCGGCGCGGCCGCCTGGACGCCGATCGCCAGCGCGGCCGCGACGATGAGAATGCGATTCATCGGTCCCCCCAAACCTCGACTTGCCAACCGCGCCGGCGGGATGCCGGCCGGCGCACCATGGCGAGGCGCCGGCGCCTGTCGCCGCATCCCGCCGATCGCTGGAACGAGCTCGCGGCGGGGCTCGCGCCGATTGGAGGAGCGCGGCCGGCATCCGGGCCCGGCAGGCGTGCGGCCACGCTATCAAAGCCCTGGCTGGATTGTCGAGCCCGAGCGACCGCGCGCGGCCGAAGCTGGCCTGGTCGGCGCGGCGTTTGGCGCGCTGACGGTGGAAGCTCACGTTCGGGGCCCCTGTGGCGACGACAGCGGCCGGGCCGCGCTGGCGGCGAGCGCCGAGGCGACCGGGCGCTGCGTCTGCGCCGCGGGTTCATAGCGTAAAAGAGAAATGTGAAAATATTATTGCGATATTCAGAATGATCGGCTATGCTCCCACCATTCGCCCCCCGGCAGGAGCCCCGCCATGCCCGACCCCGCAGCGCCCGCGCCGCCGCCCGCCGTCCGCGTCAGCGCAGCCGAGCGCGAAGTCCGCCGGCATCGAAACACGGAGCGCGCGCTGGGCGGATGGAGCGCCGAATTGATCGCTGATGCCGAGAATCCGACGCCCCGGCGGATCGGCCGGATCGTCGGGCGGACGCTGGCGTTGCCCGAGGTCGATCCGGCCGGGGCGCATGTCCGCCTGCAGACCGCCCGGCGCGACGAACGCGCCAACAGGGCCGACGGGGACAAGGCGCGCGCCGCCGCCGCGCGCGGCGGCCGGACGGCGGCGCGCCGAAGAGCCCCGCGCGGGCTTCAATTTGCCTGCAACCCTCTGATTTCCCCCGATCCGCCGAAAAATCTATTTCCAAATATATCCACAACGAAAGGATTTGTCGGACGCGGCCCGGGGCGCCGCCCCGCGCCGAGAGTCGGGCGGCGGCGCGCCGCAGACCCGCGCGGGCTTCAATTTGCCTGCAACCCTCTGATTTGCCTCGATCGGGCGAGAAATCCATTTCCAAATATATCCACAACGAAAGGATTTGTCGGCCGAGGAGGGGCGCAGACGCCGATCTGGGTCGTCGAGGCGCGAGAGGCGGGTGGCGGGGGCAGGAGGGCGAGGGGATGATCCATCGAACGGAGAGACGCGAAGCTGAACGCCCGGCGGCGCGGAGCCACGCCGCCGTCGCGCCGTCAGGTCAGGGCGATCGCCTCGGGGCGACTGCGCGCGGTCGACGCGGCGGTCGGCGCGGCCAAACTCGGCCTGGCGTGTCGCGCAGCCGATCCGTTGGTCGGTCGATCACACCGTGCTTAGCCGACATCGGCGATCGTCGCCGCGCGGGGCCCGCCAACTTGCCGCGCGGTCGGCACGGTCATTTTTCCATGGCGCCCTTTGGATCGTTTTCGCGCAACTCGCGTTTCGCGCCCAACGATCCATCCCGGATCGGTAGGAGATTCCCATGCGCAGATCAATGATCGCAATCGCTGGACTGACGGCGTTCTCGGGCGCGGCTTTCGCTGAGATGACGTCGCCCAAGTTCGTTTCCATGCAACCCGCCGACATGCTCAGCTCCAACGTCGTCGGCGTCGACGTATACGACACCGCCAACAACGACATCGGCACGATCAAGGACATCGCGTTCGACAGCTCGAAGGCGGTCAAGGGCTATGTCCTGTCGGTCGGTGGCTTTCTCGGGATGGGATCGCGCTATGTGGTGGTCGACACCGACTCGGTGAAGGTCAAATACGACATGGCCGACAAGAAGTGGCACGCCAACATGAATGCGACCAAGGACGAACTGACCGCCGCGCCCGAGTTCAAATACGAGGGCCAGTGGAACGCGACCAAGAGCTGACGCCTCGACCGCGGCGGATCCGTGCGCCCGCGGCCGGCCGGCCCGGGCGCCGGCGTGCGCGCCGCTTCCGGCGGCGCGCATCGCGCTGCCATGAATCCGGATTGCCGGCCGCGCCGAACTTGACCGCGTCGCCGCGTCCCCCTATTGCCTCATCCGCCAGTCGGCTGGACGGCCGTCGCTCGTTCGAGCGGAGGAAAGTCCGGGCTCCACGGAGACACGGCGCCGGATAACGTCCGGCGGGGGCGACCCCAGGGACAGCGCCACAGAGAGCAGACCGCCGGTCGCCGTTCGAAGGGATGTCGGCCGGCAAGGGTGAAAGGGTGCGGTAAGAGCGCACCGCGCGGGCGGCAACGTCGGCGGCATGGCAAGCCCCGCCGGGAGCAAGACCGAATAGGAGCGACAGGAGGCGTGAAAGCGCTTCAGGCCCGTCCCCGGGCTCGTCGCTCGGGTTGGTTGCTAGAGGCGCCCGGCGACGGGCGTCCCAGAGGAATGGCCGTCACGCGCGGGGCCTCGCGGCTCCGGGCCATACAGAACCCGGCTTACAGGCCGGCTGGCGCTTTCAGCGACGTTCCCTCCCTGCGCCGGCCGGGAACGATTTCGCGCCGCGATCATGGGCTCGGCGTCTCTTGAACAGGAGGAGTCCGGCAATGGCTGATATCGTCGAAGACGACGATATCCGTCCTAGGCCGCACTATCGAGAGCGCGGACCGCATCGAGTCGTGAGCGCCGACGCCGCGCGCCGGGGACCGCGGGGAGGCCGCGTGCTGACCGTCCTTGCGTGCAGCCTCGTCGGGATCGCCGTGGCCTTCGGGCTCGTCCAACTCGTGCTGATGCGCGGGCATTGACCCGGCGGCGGTTCGCACGACGCTCTCGCAATGCGCGAGCCTTCCCTGAAGCCGGCAAGACGGGTATGGGAGAGCGGGCGCCCGGCGCCTGCCGGAGAACGCGCCCATGGTCCATGCCCACTCCGTTCGTCCCGCCGGCGCATGGTCCGGCGAACCCGCCGATTCGGTCGTCCTTGACTATGACGAGCGGTATCGGCGCCGCATCGCGATGACGGGCGTGCGCGGCCTGGCCTTCCTGCTCGATCTGCCCGAGGCGGTGATGCTGCGCGCCGGCGACGGACTCGCGCTGGAGGACGGGCGAATCGTCGAAGTGGTCGCAGCCCCCGAGCCGCTCTCGGAGATCCGCTGCGCCGACGCAACCGCGCTGGTTCGCGTCGCCTGGCACCTCGGCAATCGCCATCTGCCGACCGAGCTTTTGGCCGGGAGCCTGCGCATCCGGCGCGACCACGTCGTCGAGGACATGGCGCGGCGACTCGGCGCGCGCGTCGTCGCCATCGAGGCGCCGTTCAACCCGGAGGGCGGCGCCTATGTCTCGGCGACGCCGACCCACGGGCGCGACCCCGGCGATCCCGGCCACGCCGCGCATGATCATACCCGCCACGGCGACGCGCACCACCGGCATGGCGACCACGCGAGCGTCGACGCGCCCCACGTTCACGGGGCCGCCTGCGCGCACGATCACGACGACCATGGCCAACCCCACGATCACGCCGACGAGGCCGATGGACACGCAAAGCGCTGAGCCGGGCGGCGCCGGGCCCGCATTCCGAGCGGGACTGCCGCTGCTTCTGTGGCTGTCGCCGGCCTTTCCCGTCGGCTCGTTCGCCTATTCGCACGGGCTCGAATGGGCCGTCGAGGCCGGCGAGATCAGCGATGCCGCGACCTTGCGGGCGTGGCTCGCCGATCTTCTCGATTTCGGCGCGCCGCGATCCGATTGCGTGCTGTTCTCCTGCGCCTTTCGCGCCACACGGTCGGCCGACTGGGCGGATCTGCGCGAATTGAACCTCCTGGCGGTCGCGTTGGCGGGCTCGGCGGAACGGCGGTTGGAAACCTGCGCGCAGGGAACCGCCTTCGTCGCCACGATGCGGGCAGCCTGGGACTGTCCGTCGCTCGCCCGCCTGCCGACGGGCGGCGGCGATCCCGTCGCCTTTCCCGTCGCCGTCGCGGTCGCGACGGCGGGCCATGGGCTCGAGCTTGAGATCGCGCTGCAGGCGTTCGCCCTCGCCCTGTTCGCCAACCTGGTCTCGGCCGCCGTGCGCCTCGGCGCCATTGGCCAGACCGACGGCCAGAAAGTGCTCGCCGCAATGCTCCCCGCCGTGCGCCGTCTCGCCGGGGAGACCCTCGGCGCCGGAGTCGACGATCTCGGCGGCTGCGCGTTCCGCTCCGACATCGCGGCCATGCGCCACGAAACGCAATATTCGAGGTTGTTCCGCTCATGACGAGGCCTAAACAACCGCTGCGTGTCGGCGTCGGCGGACCCGTGGGTTCGGGAAAGACGGCGCTGATGGAGCAATTGTGCAAGCGCCTTCGCGCGAGCTTCGAGATCGCGGCGATCACCAACGACATCTACACCAAGGAGGATGCGCGGCTGCTGGTGGAGGCTGGCGCGCTCGCGCCCGAGCGCATAATGGGGGTGGAGACCGGCGGCTGTCCGCATACCGCGATCCGCGAGGACGCCTCGATCAATCTGGCCGCGATCGACGAGATGAACCGCCTGTTCCCGGCGCTCGACCTCATTCTCATCGAGTCCGGCGGCGACAATCTCGCGGCGACCTTCTCGCCGGAACTCGCCGATCTCACGATTTACGTCATCGACGTCGCGGGCGGCGAGAAGATCCCGCGCAAGGGCGGCCCCGGCGTCACCCGCTCGGACCTGCTCGTCATCAACAAGATCGACCTCGCGCCCTATGTCGGCGCCTCGCTTGACGTGATGGCGCGGGACGCCAGACTCATGCGCAAGGATCGGCCGTTCGTATTCGCCAACATGAAGACGGGCGAGGGCGTCGAAGCGACGATCGCATTCATTCGCGACAAGGGCGGGCTCGGGGAGGCTTGACCGCCGTCCGGGCTTGACGCAGGTCAACGCCGTCGGGCTGTCGGCGCGTGAAGGCTTGTCGGCGGGAACCGCAGGATCGGCGCCGGGCGCGCCAAAGGGAGTACGCTCATGATGCACGGATTCTCACGAACGCTCGCGCTCGGCGCGGCGCTTGCGTTCGGGGCAGCAGGCGCCGCGCAGGCCGCGATCGGCGATGGAGCTCTGGCGGCGGGCGCCGCTCTCGCCGGCGCCGCGCCGATCGAGCAGGCGCAGTTCTTCTTCGGCGGCCAGAACTATTGCTGGTATCCGTCCGGTTGGCACGGCCCGGGTTGGTACTGGTGCGGCTATGCCTGGAACAACGGCTATGGCTGGGGCGGCGGCTACGGCTGGCATGGCTGGCGCGGCGGCCGACCCGGCTGGCGCGGCGGCGGGGGCGGATTCCACGGCGGGCACGGCGGCCCGCGCCATCACTGATTCTGCCGCGGCGCAGGCAACGGAAAACGGACCGTCGGCGTTCGGTCGCGGGACAGGCCGTCGTGGCCCCCCTGATCGAAAGGACCAACGTCATGTCAACCAAATTCGTTCGAACGGTCGCCCTCGCGGCCGCTGCGGCGCTCGCCGCGGCGACCGGCGCGCAAGCGGCGATCGGCGACGGCGTATTGGGAGCGCGCGCCGCGCTCGCGAACAGTTCGCAATTCGAGACCGTCCAGTTCTTCTTCGGCGGCCACGGCTACTGCTGGTATCCCGACGGCTGGCAAGGCCCGGGGTGGTACTGGTGCGGCTATGCTTGGCGCCGCGGCTTCGGCTGGGGCGGCCCGGCGGGCTGGCATGGCTGGCGCGGCGGCGGCGGCGGGACGCGCGGCCCGATCGCACATGGCGGAGGCATGCACATCGGAGCCGGGCACGCTGGAGGCATGCACATCGGAGCCGGCCACGCCGGAGGCATGCACATCGGAGCCGGCCACGCCGCAGGCGCGCGCCATGGCGGACATGGCGGCCACAAGCCCTGAACCGCTCGTTGGATGGGCAAGATGACCAGGCGCCCGGCTTTCCCGCCGGGCGCGTTCCGCGGAAGCCTCCAGGCGCGAAGAGTCTCGACGCGGACGATTCGGGCGACGGCATTATTTTTCGCCGGCGCGCGGGCGAATCTGATTGAATGGATGTAAGCGTTCGCGAGCCGAGTGTCACATGCCGATCCGCCGCCTCGACCCCCTCCTGATCGATCGCATCGCCGCCGGAGAGGTGATCGAGCGGCCCGCGGCGGCGGTCAAGGAGCTGGTCGAAAATGCGCTCGACGCGGGCGCTGCGCGGATCGACGTGGCGGTCGAGGCGGGCGGACGGCGCCTCATCCGAGTCATCGACGACGGCGCTGGCATGACCGCGCGCGACCTCGAACTCTGCGTCGAGCGGCACGCCACCTCGAAAATCCCCGACGGCGACCTCGCCGCCATCGCGACCCTCGGCTTTCGCGGCGAGGCGCTGCCGTCGATCGCGTCCGTTTCGCGCCTCGAAGTCCGCTCGCGCGCCCGCGGGGCCGAGGCGGCGGCGATGCTGATCGTCGAAGACGGCGTCAAGGGCCCGGTCCAGCCGTGCGCGCAACCATTCGGCACCCGCGTCGAGGCGCGCGACCTGTTCGCCGCGACGCCGGCCCGGCTCAAGTTCCTCAGGAGCGACCGTGCCGAGTCGCAGGCGGCCGGCGAGGTCTTGCGTCGCCTCGCGCTCGCCAATCCCTCGGCGCGTTTCTGTTTCCTCAGCGAACTCAGCGCGAGCTTCGACTTGCCGGCCTGCGGAACCGGCGAGGCGGGTAGGCTCGAGCGCGCGCGCCAGGTGCTGGGTTCGGATTTCGCCGCCAATTGCCTGACGCTGGACGCGGAGCGCGAAGGCGTGCGCTTGACCGGCTTCATCGGCCTGCCGACTTTCAGCCGCAGTAATGCGCTCGCGCAATATTTCTACGTCAACGGCCGCTCGGTGCGCGACAAGCAGCTCGCCGGAGCGCTGCGCGCCGCCTACCTCGACTATCTCCCCCGCGATCGCCACGCGGTGGCCGCGCTGTTCATCGATTGCCTGCCGCGCGACGTCGACGTCAACGTCCACCCCGCCAAGGCGGAAGTGCGATTCCGCGACGGCGGGCTCGTGCGCGGTCTCATCGTCGGCGCCGCCAAGCAGGCGCTCGAAGCCGCGCTGCATCGCGGCGCGACGACGGGCGGCAGCGCGGCGATCGCCGCAATCCGCGAGGCGACTTTCGCGCGCGGCCTCGATCGTTCTTCGGGCCCCTGGGACTGGCGCGCATCGCCTGCCGCGCCGGCCGGCTTCGCCGAACCGGCGCAGCGAGGCTTTGCGGATTTCGCCCTGTCCGCAAATGCGGCGGCCGATTCGGCGGCGGCTGCCGAAGCCGATCTGGCCGCGCCGCTCGGAGCGGCGCGCGCGCAAGTTCACGAGCTCTACGTCATCGCCCAGACCGGGGATGGCATCGTCATCGTCGACCAGCACGCCGCACACGAGCGTATCGTCTATGAGCGCCTGAAACGCCAGCGTGCCCAGCACGGAATCGAGCGGCAGATCCTGATGTCGCCGATCGTCGTCGACCTCGATCCCGACGCGGTCGCGCGGCTCGTCGAACATGCCGTCGCGCTCGAGGAGCTCGGCCTCGTGGTCGAAGGTTTCGGCCCCGGCGCGATCCTCCTGCGCGAGGTTCCCGCGCTGATCGCGGGCGCCGAAATGAGCGTGCTCTTGCGCGATATGGCGGACGACCTGGCGGCCGAGGACGGCGCGCTGTCGCTGGAAAGAAGACTCGATCATCGGCTCGCGACAATCGCCTGCCATCATTCCGTACGTTCGGGACGCAAGCTGAAGCCGGAGGAGATGAACGCGCTCCTGCGCGAGATGGAGCGCACGCCGGGCGCCGGGCAATGCAACCACGGCAGGCCGACATATGTCGAACTGAAGCTCGGCGACATCGAAAGGCTGTTCGGGCGCAGATAGGCCGGGCCGTTCCGCGGCGCGCCGGATCGATCGGAGAGCCAGTGCGGCTTCGCCATCCCTTGCATGAGACATGCTCCCTTTCCGCGTCGAGGCTTGATTCGCCGCGCAACCGCCGGGGCTAAACCCGGCGGCGCGCGAACAGTTCCGCCGCCGGGGCTAAACCCGGCGGCGCGCGAACAGTTCCGCCGCCGGGACAGAATCGCGTAGCGTGGCTTTCCCGCACGGGTTCACGCGAGCGCCGGCGAGAACACGCGCAACCGATGACCGTCGGGATCGCGCGCGACGAAGGTGCGCCCGAATTCCATGTTGGTCGGCTCCTGGATGATGTCGAGGCCGCGCATCCGCCACTCGGCGCAACGCGCATCGACCGCGCCGTCGCCGTCGACGGCGAAAGCGATCTCGCCGCCGCCCGGCGCCTCGGGCGGCGGCTTGACGCCCGCGCGGCCCCAGAGTCCGAGCATGAGGCCCGACGACATCGCGAACATCGCGAAGGTCGGCGAGGACTCGACGGCGGGACGGCCTAAGAGATTGGCGTAGAGCGCCTCGCTCTGCTTCGGGCTGTCGACGTGGAGAAGGATGAAGTTGATGTCGGTCATGGCAGGCTCCTGTTGGACCGGGCCATCGATACCGCCGCGGCGCGTCAGGATCCGTCAGCAGCGGTCAGCCTTCGCCGATTCCCTCCGCCTCGCGCCACTCCCTGATCAGCGCCAGCCGGCGGCGCGGATAACGCTCCGCGATCGGCGTAAGCTCGCCGATCCGGTCGGCCCGGAAATGCCGGAACGCGGCGCGGGTCTCGCACCAGGCGACGACGACGCGCGCGCGATCGAAGAAGGCGAGCGCGAAGGGCCAGATAATGCGCCGCGTCTGAGCGCCGGCGCTGTCGGCATAAGCGATTTCGAGCTTGTGTTCGGCGCGAATCGCCTGCCGAATGGTCGCCAAGCCAGCCTCGCCCGCCGTGATCGCGTGTCCCGGTCCGATCAGCAGGGCCGAGGAATCGAGGAGGTCGCCGAGCTCCCGCGGCAGGACGGCGGCGATCTTGGCGAGCGCGTCGCGCGCGGCGCCCGCCATCGGCGTATCCGTACGCGCGGCGACCCAGCGCGACCCCAGCGCCAGCGCCTCGATCTCTTCGCCGGTGAACATCAGCGGCGGCAGCGTGAAACCCGGCCGGAGCACATAACCCAGCCCCGCCGCGCCCGCGATGTCGGCGCCCTGCGCCTGCAGCGAGGCGATGTCGCGGTAGAGCGTGCGCAGGCTGACGCCGAGTTCGCGCGCCAGCGCCGCACCCGCGACCGGGCGGCGATGGCGGCGCAGAAGCTGGATGAGACCGAGGAGGCGTTGCGCGCGCGACACCGTCCAAGACTGCCACGCAGGGTCTCCGCCGCCAAGCGCCGTCAGCGGAGCGCCCGACCCCGAGTCCGCGGTCGGAGGCCTGACCTTGCAGGTGGGCGGCGCGGCGATCTCGGCGTCTCGGCGCGATGGCACAATCGCGTCGCCCGATCGGGATGAGACCGAGGCGACACGGCTTACCGTCCGCCCGAAATCGTCAGCACCGTTCCCGTCGCATAGGCCGCGGCGGGCGACATCAGCCAGACGACGCCTTCGGCGATGTCTTCGGCCGCGCCGACCCGGCCGAGCGGAATGCCGGGCAAGGCGGCCGCGCGCATTTCCTCGCTCGCCATGTCGGTCGCGGTCATGCCAGGGGCGACCGCGTTGACCCGGACGCCCTCGCGCGCGACTTCCGTGGCTAGACCGCGGGTGAAGGTTTCGATCGCCCCTTTCGTCGCCGCATAGGGCACGTTGCCGGCGAGGCCGCCGAGCCGCGCGGCGACCGAGGAAATGTTGACGATCGAACCGCCCCTGCCGCCGTGGCTGGTCGAAAGCCGGCGGACCGCCTCCTTGGCGCACAGGATCGTCCCGATCACGTTGACCGCGAACAGGCGTGCGAGGTCGCCGGACTCCTGCTCGTCGATGCGCGCCGCGCGCCCGATCATGGCCGCGTTGTTGACCAGGCCCGCGAGCGGCCCGAGCGCGCGCTCGGCGTCGTCGAACATCCGCTCGACCGCGGCCGCGTCGGCGACGTCGGCGCGGAGCGCGCGGGCGCGTCCCCCGCGCGCTTGGATCGCCGCGACCGTCGCCTGGGCGGCCGCTTCGTCGGCCGCGTAGTTGACTGCGACGGAATAGCCAGCCTGGGCGAGCTTCAGGCTGGTGGCCGCGCCGATGCCGCGTCCGCCGCCGGTGACGATGATCGCGCCTGAGGCCATGTTCCTCTCCGGGATGCCGAGCGCGCCCGCGGCGGTCTGCGACGCCGACGCGCAAGCCGGATGGGGCCGGCGCTGCGCGTCGCGTCGTCCGAGACTGGCATGGCGCGCGCGCCGCGCCAAGCGGGCGGCGGCGGGAATTGGTCCTTCATTTTCGCCGCGGAATGGCGCAGTTTCGCCGGGGCCAGACGCGGCGCCGGCGCCGGCGCGCGTCCCGACCGCCAGGAGCGTCCGATGTCGACTGATCCCCTCGCCACGCCGCAGGCCCGTCGCGGACGCGAGGCGCGCCGTTCCGCCCGCGCCCAGCGCTTCGTCGCGCATATCCCCTATATCACGCGCAACATTCCGGTCACCGAACTGCTCGACGAAGAGGGCCTCGCGATCATCGAGCGCAACGCCGACACGCTGCTGCAGGAGATCGGCGTCGAATTTCGCGGCCATCCGCCCGCCCTGGCGCTGCTGAAGGAGGCGGGCTGCGACGTCACGGGCGAACGCGTCCGGTTTCCGCGCGGGCTCGCGCGCCGGCTCTGCGCGACCGCGCCGGCGCAATATGTCCAGCATGCGCGCAATCCCGAGCGCAACGTCGTCATCGGCGGCCGGCACACGGTGTTCGCGCCCAACTACGGCTCGCCGTTCGTGCACGATCTCGACCGGGGCCGCCGCTACGGCACGCTCGAGGATTTCCGCAATTTCGTGAAGCTCGCCTATGCCTCGCCGTTCATCCACCATTCCGGCGGCACGGTCTGCGAGCCGGTCGACCTGCCAGTCAACAAGCGCCATTTCGAAATGGTCTATGCGCATATGAAGCTGTCCGACAAGCCGTTCATGGGCTCGGTGACGCGGCCCGAACGGGCGCAGGACACGGTCAGGATGTGCGAGATCCTGTTCGGCGCCGATTTCATCCAGCGCAACACGGTTTGCACCAGCCTCATCAACGCCAATTCGCCGCTCGTCTGGGATTCGAGCATGCTCGGCGCCGCGGAGATCTACGCGCGCAACAACCAGGCCTGCATCATCACGCCGTTCATCCTGTCAGGCGCCATGAGCCCGGTCACGGTCGCTGGGACCCTGACCCAGGTGCTCGCCGAAGTCATGGCCGGGACGGCGTTCTGCCAGCTGACCCGGCCGGGCGCGCCGGTCGTCTTCGGCGCCTTCGTGTCGACGCTGTCGATGCAGTCGGGCGCGCCGACCTTCGGCACGCCCGAGGCAACGCTGGCGATCTACGGGGCGGCGCAGCTCGCGCGGCGGATGAACATGCCGTTCCGCACCGGCGGCTCGCTGTGCGCCTCCAAGATTCCGGACGCGCAGGCTGCCTATGAGAGCGCCCAGACGCTGCTGCCGACGATCCTGGCGGGCACGAATTTCGTCCTGCACGCCGCCGGCTGGATGGAAGGCGGATTGTCGGCGTCCTATGAGAAATTCGTCATGGATTTCGACCAGCTTGGGGCGATGCACGTGCTCGCCAGAGGGGTCGACTTCTCGGACAACGGCCAGGCGATGGAGGCTTTCCGCCAGATCGAGCCGGGCGGCCATTTCCTCGGCTGCGCGCACACCCAGGCCAATTTCGAATCGGCCTTCTACCGTTCCAGCCTCGCCGACAACAATTCAGTCGAGCAATGGCAGGAAGAGGGCGGCAAGGACGAGGCGACGCGCGCCAACGCGCTGTGGAAGAAGATGCTCGCCGAATACGAGCCGCCGCCGATCGACCCGGCGGCGGACGAGGCGCTGCGGGCGTTCATCGACCAGCGCTGCGCCGCGATGCCGGATGCGACCTACTGAGGCGATGGGTTCAGCGGTCGAGCCCCGGGGCCGAACCCTTCGCGCCGAAGGAAGATGATTTTCGTGTCGCCGTAGGTCCGTTGGTCCAGGAGCGCGAACGCCTCCGACGCTTCGAGCTCGGCCTTGGCGTCCTCCTCGATCACGCACAGCGCGCCTTCGGCGAGCCAGCCGCCGGCCGCGAGGGCGGCGAGCGCAGGCCCCGCCAGACTCCTGCCGTAGGGCGGATCGAGGAAGGCGAGCGTGAACGGCGCGCCGGCCGGCGCGGCGCCGAGCCGGGTCGCGTCGGCGCGCCAGACGCGGGTGACGCCGCCGAGGCCGAGCGCCTCGACATTGGCGCGCAGCAGCGCGCGCGCCTCGGCGCCGTCGTCGACGAACAGGACGAACGCGGCGCCGCGCGACAGGGCCTCGCAGCCGAGCGCGCCGGAGCCGGCGAACAGATCGATCGCCCGCGCATCCTCGACGGCGCCGACGAATCGATGGGCGAGAATGTCGAAGATCGATTCGCGCAGACGCTCCGAAGTCGGCCGGATCGCGCGCGAGGCCGGCGCGTTGAGGACACGGCCGCGCAGGCGGCCGCCGACGATGCGCATGGCCTAGGGGCGCCGTGGCGGCCGCGCGCCGCCCGGCTTGCCGGTCGCGCCGCCGGAACGGTCGCGCGGCGGCCCTTTGCGAAACGGCTTGTTCCCATCGCGCTTGCCGGACGCGCCGCGGTACGGCGCGCCCCCGCCGGGCCCCTTGCGAAACGGTTTGGCCTCGTCGCGCGCCCGCGGGCCGCGGCCCGTCGCCGTCTCGCGGAACGGCTTGGCCGCCGCCGGCGCCGCGCCGCGTCGCTCGCCGTCCGCAGCGCGTTCGCGCGGCGGACCTTTGCGGAACGACCCGCCCGGGCGGCCGGCCCGGTCGCCGTCGCGGCGCGGGCCGTAGGAAAAATCGCTCTCGCGGCGCGGCTTTCGCTCGCTGTGCGGCGCGCCGGAGCGGGACGGCCGCGCGCGCGCCGCCGGCGCCTCGGCCTCGGGCGCGCCGCGACCGGGCGCGGTCTCGCGCGCCGGCCTGGTTCGATCGCCGGCGCGGAAGCCGCGGCCGCCGGGCCGGCCCTGACCGGCGCTCGCCTTGCGTTGCTCGGCGCGCGCGGCGGCGGCCGCCCGGCGGCGCGCCTCCTCGATCGGCGGCAGCAGGCGTTCGACCTCGATCTCGCGCCCCTTGCGATCGACGGCGGCGCCGCGTTCGATGCGCTTGCGCGGCCCGGTCGCGTCCGCCTGCTTCTGGGCGCGCAGCGTCGAGACATGCTTGCGCGTCCTGGGGCCGTAGGACGTCTTGGGATCGGCCTTCGCCCGCGCCTCGCGCTGTTCGAACCCCTCGGCGGCAGGCTTGCGCCCGCTGCCGGCGGCGGCGCGCGGCCGGCCGCCGGCGCGCGCGGGAATCCTGCCGCCGCGATCCGGCGCACGCGGGGGCTGGCGCTCCTGGGGCGCCTCGGGCGCGCCGTGGGCGACCGCCGGGGCGTCGAAATCGACGCCGGCCTCGCGCGCGAGCTTGGCGCCGAGCTGGTCGCGCAGCACCCTCGTGCGCACCTCGGCGACGGCGCCTTCCTCGAGATCGGCGAGCTGGAACGGCCCGAACGAGATGCGAATCAGCCGGTTGACGGCGAGGCCGAGATGATCGAGCACCTTCTTGATCTCGCGGTTCTTGCCTTCGCGCAGCCCGATCGTCATCCAGACGTTGGAGCCCTGGGCGCGATCGAGGATCGCCTCGATGCCGGCGTAGGCGACGCCGTCGATCGTCACCCCGTCCTTCAAGGGATCGAGCAGGTCCTGGGCGATCTCGCCATGGGCGCGCACGCGGTATCGGCGCAGCCAGCCGGTCGCGGGAAGTTCGAGCACCCGGGCGAGCCCGCCGTCATTGGTCAACAGGATCAGCCCCTCGGTGTTGATGTCGAGGCGCCCGACGGCGATCAGCCGCGGCAGATCGTCGGGCAGGTGCTCGAACAGGGTCGGCCGTCCCTCGGGATCGCGCGCGGTCGTCACCAGACCGCGCGGCTTGTTGTAGAGAAACAGCCGCGTGCGCTCGGGGGGCGCGAGCGGCTTGCCGTCGACCCGCACGTCGTCGTTCGGCGACACGTTGAACGCGGGACTGTCGAGCCTGGCGCCGTTGACCACGACGCGCCCCTCGGCGATCCAGGCTTCGGCGTCGCGCCGCGAACACAGGCCGGCGCGCGCAATCACCTTGGCGACGCGCTGGCCCTCGCGCTTCTCGCTCGACCCGACGCCGGGCGCGTCGAGGATGCGGCGACGGCGCCCGTCGGGCGCGCCCGGACTGGTCTTCTCGGTCATTTTCGTTCCTGTCAGGCGCTTCGCAGCGCGTGGGCCGGCCGGTTGCCAGAGATCTCGGCATGTCCTAGCAGGTCGCAGGCGCGAACGGGAGCCTGTCGATTGGGCGGCGAAATCGATCCGAAGCGGCGCGGCCCGGCGGCCGACCCGATGAGCGTCGCCTTCGACGAGGCGCGCGCCGCCGGCGCGCGCGGCGAAGTGCCGGTCGGCGCCGCGATCGTGCGCAACGGCGTGGTTCTCGCCAGCGCCGGCAATCGCACGATCGCCGACAACGATCCGACCGCCCATGCGGAGATCGTCGCGATCCGCGCCGCCGCCGCCCAATGTGGCTCGCAACGGCTCGCCGATTGCGATCTGTTCGTGACGCTCGAGCCCTGCGCCATGTGCGCGGGCGCGATTTCCTTCGCCCGGCTGCGCCGCCTCTATTACGGGGCCGGCGATCCCAAGGGCGGGGGCGTCGAGCACGGCGCGCGCTTCTTCAGCCAGCCGACATGCCATCACGCGCCGGAGATCTACGGGGCCATTCGCGAGCGCGAGGCGGCCGCTCTGCTGCAGGCGTTTTTCGCCGCACGGCGGTCGTGACCCGGACGGCGGCCTTCGAACCGGCGGCGCCGTCATCGGCGCCGCCGGCGAACCGCCGATCGCCCGACATCGGCGGCCAATCGACCCGTTTCAGGGTCAAACAGCTTCCGAACGGCCGTCAAAGTCTCTGAAAGTGCTTGATTCCAGCGTCTGCGAAGAGTCATTTCGCGTCCTCCAATCGAGCGCTATCAAGGGCCTGATCGAACTTTGCCGTCCTGCCGCAACTCCCGGGCGGGGATAGGCCCCCGATAGTCCGAGCAGCGTTCCGCCGTCGTCGCCGGAGCGCCGTTGAGCCGAGCGCCGCAATCGGCCCGCCATCCCCTGGCGTCGCCCGGGTTCGAAGGACGGCGAGCGCTTCTCGGATTTTCGTTTTTGAAACTTCTGGAAATCTTTTTTTAGCGATTTCGCGGGATTTCAAGGGTCTGCGAGCAAATTGAAACCGAATCGCGCCTCCCGTGGCGCGCCCGTCTTCAACGTCGACGAGCGCCCGCCGAGGCGATCCTCGCGGTTGACGACGCTGGTTCGTTCGTGGCGCCATTCGTCTCTGCTCCATCGCCGCCGTCGCCCCGGTTCGCATCGCCGCATCCGCGGCGCCGGCTCCGCTTCGAAGTCCTCTTCCAACGCGGACACCATAGCATGATTTCTGATTTACAGGAAGCACTATTTCGATTTCGGCTCGCGACCGCCGCTATGCCGCTCGATCGCGGCCATGGCTCGCGCACCCCCGAACAGCATGGTGGGCCGGGCAGGACTTGAACCTGCAACCAGACCGTTATGAGCGGCCGGCTCTGACCATTGAGCTACCGGCCCGGCGCCGCGCGCGACGGGGAGGTGCATTAGACGCAAATGGCGGGCGCGCGCAACACCAGGCTTCGGGTCGGGGCGCGTCCTCAGGACTGGCCGGAGAGCGAGGACTCCACGAGCGCGATCTCCCCGCCGGTGAGATCGAAGAGCTGGTAGACGATGGCGTCGATTTCGCGCTCGGCCGTCGCGATCTCATCGGAAAGGCGGTGAACCTGCGCCGAATTCTGCGCGAGCCAGGCCTCCCATTCGCCGCGCTCCCGGACCGGAATCTCGACGTGGAAGGCCTTTTTCACTGCGTCGCGGAGGCCGGCGAAGTCGAGCTCGTGCCACGCTTCCAGCTTGCCTGTGAGTTTGCGCCGGTTCGGCGGCGCGAGATCGAGCAGGCGATGGCGGAAGGCCGCCTGGAGCGAGAAGCGCGCGCGGGCGGCATCGGTGCAGATTTGGGCGAGCTCGGCCAGACGCGTGGACCTTGCCGAAGGTCGCTCCGGCAGGAATAGCTGCGCCACATATTGGGCCTCCGCCTCGATATACCCGCCTCGCTTCGGACGCGCGATGCCGAACAATTGAAAGCTCGAGATGGATGAGTTGAGCACCGCGAGGAGCGAGCGATCCGCCACCGGTATAAAAAAGCACTTGTTGTTGAGATATTTACCATCATCGTCAGCCGCGAACGAAATCTGATCTTGAAAATGAGGCCAGAGGATCTTCTGAACTTCCAATTTTGGCTGATACGCCAACTGCGCCTGCTGCAATGCCCACCATTCCTGTCTGGTCGCGCGCTTCTCCAGTTCCGGCTTGAATGGCAGCAGCCAGTCGCGGATGGCGGGATAGCGCGTGATGTCGACCTTGCCCTTGGGCGTGTCGACGAGGAACAGGTCTTCGCTCTCGACCCGCCAGCGCTTGATGTCCTCGCCGCGCAGGAACGGCTTCAGCAGTTCCGCCGAATTCGGATCGGCGGCGACCAGCCGATCGCGCGTCGCGCGGTCGATGACGAAAGCCTTGTTGAGCCCGGTCTTGATGCCATAGAGCGGCGGCCCGTAGACCTCGCCGAGCGTCCTGCGGCCGGCGGCGATCTTCTCCCGCAGCCGCGCCAGCGGATCGTCCTCGAACCGCCACGAGCCGCGCCCGAGCCGCGCGCGCGCCATCGGACGCGCCCCCTGCGCGAAGGCGCGGCCGAGGTCTTCGGGAAGCCGATCCTTGACGAGGAGGAACGACAGGTCGTCGGCTTGCCCCGTCTCGTCCTTGCGCAGGGTCAGAATCGCCGGATAGGTCGTCACCCCTTCGAAGAGCTGCAGGTCGCCGAAATCGACCACGCTCTCGACGCCGACGCCGTCGGTGAGAAAGACGCGCAGATTCTCGCCCGAACCGGTGCGGAAGAAGGTCGAAGACGAGATATAGCCGAGCCGTCCGCCGGCCTTCAGGAGCCGAACCCCCCGCTCGAAGAAATAGGCATAGAGGTCGGCGCGGTCGGCGGCGACGACGTAATGCTGTTCCAGATAGGGCTTGACCGTCTTCAGATGCTCCATTCGCACATAGGGCGGATTGCCGATCACCACATCGAAGCCGCCGCGCGCGAAGACGCCGGGAAACGCCGCCGGCCAGTCGAAGGGCCGATCGGTGAATTTGGGATCGTCGACCAGGCTGTCGCCGCAGCGGATCGTCGCCTCCAGATTTTGCAGCCGATGGTCGCGCCGCGCCGTCTTGAGCCAGAGCGCCAGCCGCGTGATCTCGATCGATTCGGGATTGAGATCGACGCCATGGAGGTTTCGGGTGACGATCTCGTCGAAAAGGTCGAAGCCGGTCTCGACGCCGAGTTCGATCAGGCGGCCGAGCGTGCCGCGATAGCGGCGCGCCATTTCGTCGAAGGCCGCCACGAGAAACGCGCCGGACCCGCAGGCGGGATCGACGATCGTGAAATCGCGCAGCGCGGCGAGATAGGCCTGCCAGAAGGCGATCTCGCGCACGGGCTCGGGGCCCGCCTCGCCCGCGCCGATCTCCTTCATGCCATGCGCGGCCCAGAGCGCGGCCCGACGCGCTTCGAGCGTCAGGCCGATGGTGCGCTCGACCAGAAAGCGCGTCACCATGTCAGGCGTGTAGACGACGCCCTCGCGCTTGCGCTTCGAGACGAGGGGCGGCGCCTCGCCCTTGCTCTCGGCCTTGAGTTTTTCGATGTCGGTGATCGACTGCTCGAAGATATGGCCGAGCACGGTGACCGGCACTTCGCGCCGGTAGTCCCACTGGCCGAGCTGGGCGACGTCCTGCGCCAGAGCGTCCGGCAGCACCACCGTGTCGGCGAGCGGGTCCCGAGCGAAGAGACCGCCATTATACGCCCAGACGGCCAGCCGGTCGTTGCCGCGATCCACCGCGCGGAACAAGGCGAGAAAGTTCATCCAGATCGGCTGCGGGACGAATTTGTTCTGATCTTTCGAGGCGTCCTCGAGGAGTCTGTCCGGGAGAAGATCGGTGCGTTGGGCAAAGGCGATGAACAGGATTCTATCGAGGAGCTTTTGCGCCGGTTCGATCGCCGCAAGCGCGGGGAGGTTCGGCCCGTCGGCCGAGCCGGTCAGGAACGCGATGAGCCGGTCGCGCAGCCCCTTGTACTGGCGGTAGAGTTCGTCGGTGATGTCCTTGTAGGCGCTGTCGGTCTCGCGGAGCAGACGGTCGGTGGCCCCGCCCAGCAGGCGATCGGCGGACAGGACCAGCCAAAGCCGCGCATGTTCCTCCGGTTCGTCGAGCCGCGTGAGGTCGAACAATTCATAGGCGTCGCGCCCGCGCCCGAAGCCGTAGAGCCGAATCTCGAGACAGTTCGAGACGAGAACCCAGCGCGAGCCCGGCGCATCGATCGCATAGTCCCAGGCCTGCTGCACCGGACTGCGGCCGCGACCGGGCATGATGCGGTCGAGGTCGTCGGAATCGGGGCCCTTCAGTTCGAACGGCGCGACGATCTCGTCGGCGGCGCCTGGACGATTGAACCGGCCGATGGCGACGTCGACGGCGCCGGCGCGGATGCTCTGTTCATGCCTCAGCGTGTGGGGCTCGGCCGGATCATAGGGGCGATAGCCGAGCAGAGTTTGCAGGATTTCCTGAATGAACAGCGGCCGAACCGCCGTTTCCTTCTGCTTCAGAAACTTTGGATTCTTGATCTTGCGCGCGTAGTCCTGCGCCGCCCTGGTCATCGCCACGCTCGGCGCAAAGGCGCTCAGAGTCCGCGCCTTCTCCACGACCTTGAAGTTGAACAGCGGCACGCGCAGGCTTCGCGGCAGGCTGCGCTTGCCGCGGCGTCCCGCCCCACTCGGCGGCAACTCGATCCCGGCTGCTGCAAAGAGCTCCATTCGCCGCGCACGCTATCGGCCGACGACGGCGCGGTCCATAGAACCTGCCGCGAACCGCGCCCTCGATGCGCGCTTATCCGCAGCTATTGCGGCATCGGCTCGGGCGCCGCGACTTCCGCCAAAGTCCCCGACCTCAATTGTCCAAAAAGCTCCGCAGCTTCCGGCTCCGCGAGGGGTGCTTGAGCTTCCTCAGCGCCTTGGCCTCGATCTGGCGGATGCGCTCGCGGGTGACCGAGAACTGCTGGCCGACTTCCTCGAGCGTGTGGTCGGTGTTCATGCCGATGCCGAACCGCATGCGCAATACGCGCTCCTCGCGCGGGGTCAGCGAGGCGAGGACGCGCGTGGTCGTCTCGCGCAGGTTCGACTGGATCGCCGCGTCGATCGGCAGGATCGCGTTCTTGTCCTCGATGAAGTCGCCGAGATGGCTGTCTTCCTCGTCGCCGATCGGCGTCTCCAGGCTGATCGGCTCCTTGGCGATCTTGAGCACCTTGCGGACCTTCTCGAGCGGCATGGCGAGCTTTTCGGCGAGTTCCTCCGGCGTCGGCTCGCGGCCGATCTCGTGCAGCATCTGGCGCGAGGTGCGCACGATCTTGTTGATCGTCTCGATCATGTGGACGGGAATGCGGATCGTGCGCGCCTGATCGGCGATGCTGCGGGTGATCGCCTGGCGGATCCACCAGGTCGCGTAGGTCGAGAACTTGTAGCCGCGGCGATATTCGAACTTGTCGACCGCCTTCATCAGGCCGATGTTGCCCTCCTGGATGAGGTCGAGGAACTGCAGGCCGCGGTTGGTGTATTTCTTGGCGATCGAGATGACGAGCCGCAGGTTCGCCTCGACCATTTCCTTCTTGGCCTGGCGCGCCTCGCGCTCGCCCTTCTGGACCATGTGGACGAGCTTGCGGAACTCCTGGATCTCGAGGCCGGTCTCGGTCGCCAGCGCCTGGATGTCGGAACGCAGATCCTTGATCTGGTTCTTGTCCTTGGCGATGAAGTCCTTCCAGCCGCGGGTGCCGAGCTTGGAGACGCGCAGCAGCCACTTCGGATCGAGCTCCGAATTCTGGTAGTTCTTGAGGAAGTCCTCGCGCGAGACGCGGTGGGTCTCGGCGAGCCGCATCAGCTTGACGTCGAGGCCGATCAGCCGCTTGTTGATGTCGTAGAGCTGCTCGACCAGCGCGTCGATGCGGTTCTGGTTCAGCGACAGCGACTTGACGTCGGTGACGATGTCCTTCTTCAGCGACTTGTACTTGCGCTCCTGGGCGGGCGACAGCGTCTCGTTCTTGAGCTTGTTCTCGACGTTCTGGTCCTGCAGGCGGCGCAGCTTCTTGTAGGCGTCGGCGACGCGGTCGAAGGTCTCCAGCACCTTGGGCTTGAGTTCGGCCTCCATCGCCGACAGCGACACGGAATTCTCCATGTCGTCCTCGTCGTCGAAATTCTCCGGGATCGGCGCCGGCTCGCCGTCGAAGCCGGCCGGCGGCGTCTGCGGCGCCATCGCCGGCGCGCGCTCGCGGCGCTGGGCGGCGAGCGCCTCGGCGGCGCCGGGCGCGGTCATGTCGATCTTGGGCGCCTTCTTGCCGTCGGGGCCGGCATAGGTCGCCTCGAGGTCGATGATGTCGCGCAGCAGGATCTTGGCGTCGTTGAGCTCGTCGCGCCAGATGATGATCGCCTGGAAGGTCAGCGGGCTCTCGCAGAGGCCCGCGATCATCGCCTCGCGGCCGGCCTCGATGCGCTTGGCGATCGCGATCTCGCCCTCGCGCGACAGCAGCTCGACCGAGCCCATCTCGCGCAGATACATCCGCACGGGATCGTCGGTGCGCTCGGCCGGCTCGGAGCTGCGGGTGGCGACCGCGGTCGGGCGCGCGGTCTCGGCGACCTCGCCGCCTTCGGATTCCTCCTCCTCGCCGCCCTCGGCGGTCTCCTTTTCGGCCTCTTCGGCGTCCTCGTTGTCGACGACGTTGATGCCCATTTCGTTGAGCATCGAGTTCATGTCCTCGATCTGGTCGGACGAGATTTCCTCGGACGGCAGGACGGCGTTCAATTCCTCATGGGTGACCCAGCCGCGCTTCTTGGCGATCTTGATCATCCGCTTGACGGCGGCGTCGGTCAGATCGAGCAACGGGCTGTCCGTAGTCTCCACCACGGCGGCCTCGCCTTCGGCCTTTTGCTCGTCCTTCTTGGCCATTCATCCTACTCCGTCGGTTCGACGCCGAAACACAATCGCTCTCTGGATGCGGGGGCTGGTCCGGCCGCGACCCGGCGCGGCAGCCATCCGATTGGCGTCGACCCGGCCGCGGCGCCGCTGTGTCGCTCATTTCCCGGGAAAAGCAGCCTCTCGTTTGCGCCGGCGCGAGTCTGATTCGATCGCCCCAAAATCGGCCATAGCCCCTAACCCTTCGTTAACCCAGAGTCCATGGGCCGCCGAGGGGTCGTCAGACCGGCGGCGACTTCCTGCCCGAGAGCGCGCCGAATCCCTCGATCGCGGCTTCCGAATTGGCGAGATCGGCGAGATTTTCCTTGATGTCGCGCAGCATGCCGAAGTTCTGCTCGGTGATTTCGGGCGCCGCCTCGATCGCGAGCGCCCTCTCCGCCATGTTCAGCTCCCTATTTAGCGCCCTGGCCTTGCGATGCAAGGCCAGGGTCTGACGTAAAACCTGCTCGGCGTCGGCAGGGTCGGCCTCCGGCCGCAGGCACCACCAGACCGGCATCCCGGCCGCGCGCCGCAGGATGCGGTCGCGCTGGGCCGCGAAAGCCGGCCCGTCGGCGGCCTCGGCGCGCGCCGAGGGGTCGAGCGCGTGCGCCAGCAAGAGGTCGCGAAAGGCGGTCAGGGCGCGGCTGGACAGGTCGAGGCCGGCGATTTCCTCGATATTTTTGTCCAGCAGCCCGGGATGGCTGACGAGGATCGCCAGGATGACGATGTCGCGCGGCGCCTCGCCGGACCTTCCAGCGAGCTCGGCCCGCCTCGGCAGCGGCTGGCCGGCGATGCCGAGCCGGGGGCCGCGGTTGGCAAAGCCGGGCCGCCAGCCCGACGCGCCGCCCCCGGACCGCGCCCCGGAGCGGCGCGCCGGGGCGGGTCCGGCGGCGCCGAAGAAGCGCGCCAGCCGGGATTCCATGTCCTGCCAGTAGTGGCGGCGGAGCGTCTCGTCGGCGATGCCGCGGGTCAGGCCGCGCAGGCGCCGTTCGAGCGCCGCGCGCCGCTCGGGCGTGTCGAAGCCGCGGCCTTCGGTCTCGCGCAGAAACAGCATTTCCGCCAGCGGCTTGGCGGCTTCCATGACCGCCGCGACCGCGCCGGCGCCGCCGGAGCGGGCGAGATCGTCGGGATCCTGGCCCTCGGGCAGGAGGGCGAAGCGCAGGCTCTTGCCCGGGCCGATCAGCGGCAGGGCGATTTCGACCGCCCGGAACGCCGCCTTGCGTCCGGCCCGGTCGCCGTCGAAGCACAGGGTCGGCTCCTCGGCCATGCGCCAGACCAATTCGCACTGCTCGGCGGTCAGCGCGGTGCCGAGCGGCGCGACCGCGTTGGGATAGCCGACCTGGGCGAGGGCGATGACGTCGACATAACCCTCGACGACGATCACGGCGCCCCGCTCGTGCGCCGCCTTGCGCGCGCGATGATGGTTGAACAGCACCGCGCTCTTGTGGAACAGCGCCGTTTCCGGCGAATTGAGATATTTCGGCTTGACGCTGGCGTCCATCGCGCGGCCGCCGAACGCGACGACGCGGCCCGAAGCGTCGTGGATCGGAAACATCACCCGGTCGCGGAAGCGATCGTAGGGAACCGCGATATCCTCGCCGTTGACCAGCAGCCCGCCGGCGATCATGTCCTGCGCGCTCACCCCCTTGGCGGCGAGCGCGTCGCGCATCGCGAAACGGTCGGGCGGGCCGTAGCCGAGGCCGAATTCGCTTTGGGCCGGGGCGTCGAGCCCCCGGTCGGCGAGATAGCCGCGCGCCTTCGCGCCGCCCTTGTCGTGAAGCGCGGTCTCGAAGAACCTGGCCGCCAGCGCCATGATTTCGTGCAGCGAGGCGCGCTGGCGCTCCTGCTCCAGGCCTTCGGGCGACTGGACCGGCATCGGCAGCCCCGCCATCCCGGCGAGGCGCTCGACCGCCTCGGGAAAGCTGAGGCCCTCGGTGTCCATGAGGAAGCTGAAGACGTCGCCGTTCTTGTTCGACGAGAAGTCGAAATAGCGCCCCTTCTGGTCGTTGACGAAGAACGAGGGGGTCTTTTCCGCGGTGAACGGCGACAGGCCGGCCCATTCCCGGCCCTGCTTCCTCAATTTCACGCGCTTGCCCGCCACCTCCGAAACCGGCAGCCGCGCGCGGATCTCATCGAGGAAGGAGGGCGGAAACTGCATTTTTGCCTCCTTCCATAGATCGGCGCTGGCCGCGGTCGCGGCAAGGGGAGGCGGCCGCTTCTCCCCAACATTCGCCGGGCGCCGGTCGGGTCAGGCCGCCTCGGCGCCCATCAGTTTGCGCGCCTCGGCGGCGGTGAGCGGCTGGCCGAACGCGAAGCCCTGCGCGAACTCGCAGCCGAGCTGGGACAGTTCGACCGCATCCGATTCGGTCTCGGCGCCTTCCGCCACGACGTCCATGCCGAGGTCATGGGCCATGGCGATCACCGATCGCAGGATGACCGGGCGCGCCCCGACGGCGTTCTGGCGCACCAGCGACTGGTCGATCTTCAGCGTGTCGAAATGATAGCGCTGGAGATGGCCGAGCGAGGAATAGCCGATGCCGAAATCGTCGAGCGAGAGGCCGGCGCCGATCTCGCGGATTCGCTGCAGCATCTGCGCGGCGAATTCCGGATTCTCCATCACCAGGCTTTCCGTCAGCTCGAGCTTGAGCGTCCCGCGCAGCACATAGCTGCGGCTCAGCGCAGCCTGGACGTCCTTGAGGAGATCGTGGCGCAGCAGCTGGCGCGAGGAGACGTTGATGCTGGCGAAGATCGGCGGCTCGACCTCGAGCGCGCGCTGCCAGGCGGAGAGTTCGCGCGCGGTCTCGTGCATTGCGAACACGCCGAGATCGACGACGAAGCCGGTCTCCTCGGCGAGCGGCATGAAATCGGGCGGGTTCAATTGTCCGAGCCGCGGATGCTGCCAGCGGAGCTGCGCCTCGAAGCCGGCGACCGTGCGGTCCTCGAGCCGCACGATCGGCTGGAAGAAGACCTTGATCTCGCTGCGCTCCAGCGCGCGGCGCAGCTCCACCGCGAGCGAGGGCTGGTCGGAGCGCTGGGCGCGCATCGCCGGCTCGAAATAGGCGGCGCGATCGCCCCCGCGCATCTTGGCGTTGGCCATCGCGATCTCGGCGTCCCTGTGCAGCTCGCCGCCCTTGCCGGGAAAATCGGGGTCGAAGCGGGCGACGCCGACCGAGACGGTCAGCGCGACCTCCCGTTCGCCGAAGCTGATCGGGGTCGCCAGCGTGTTGCGGATCGCCTCGACGATCTCCTCGATCCGACCGGCGTTGTCCTCCATGAGCACGATGGCGCCGAACTGGTCGCCCGCCAGCCGCGCCAGCGTGTCGCTCGGGGCGAGGTTGCGCGCCAGCCGGCGCGCGACGGTCAGGAGGACGGAATCGCCGAACGAGAGCCCGACGGCGTCGTTGATCTGCTTGAAACGGTCGATGTCGATCACCAGCACGGCAGGCGTGGAGGCGCCGGGCCGGCGCGCGGCGACGATCGCGGTCTCGAGACGGTCGAAGAACAATTCCCGGTTGGGCAGGCCGGTCAGATTGTCGTGGACGGCGTCGTGGAGCATGCGCTCCTCGGCGGTCTTGATCTCGGTGACGTCGGCGAGCGAACCGATGACGCGAACAACCTCGCCTTCGGCGTTGACCACCGGGCGCGCCTTCATGACGAACCAGAAATAGTGGCCGTCGGCGGCGCGCAGCCGGATGTCGTGGTTGATACGGCCGCAGCGCTGCTGCAGCAGGCCGTCGAGCGCGGCCCGATAGCGGTCGCGGTCCATGGGATGGATGATCTCGAGCCAGGACGCCGCCGGCCCCTCGAGGGCGCCGCGCTTGAGCCCGAGCTGGGCCTCGATCTCCACGCTCGCGTGGATCTGGTCGATATCGACGTTCCAGTCGAAGATCGCATCGCCGCAGCCGGTCATCGCGAGCGCCCGGCGCTCGGCGTCGACGCCGCGGAAATTGGAGACATTCGACCCGGAAAATGCGTTCTGCATGACGGTGAAGCCGATCAGCATCACGATCAGCACGAGGCCGCCGATCAGCCCCGGCGCCGCCAGATCGTTGGCGAACGTCCCCATGACCGTGAAGCCCGCCGCCGCCACCCAGACGACCAGCAGGAACCAGGTCGGAATCAGCATCACCGCGCGGTCGGAGCCGCGCGCCGCCATGTTGAGGATCAGGATGAAGCCGATGCCGGCGACGGTGGCGATCGAGATGCGGGCGACGCCCGCCGCGATCGGCGCATTGTAGATCGACAGCGCGACGACCGCCGCCATCAGCAGCAGCCAGACGGCGGCGATGTGGGAATAGCGCACGTGCCAGCGGCGCAGGTTGAGATAGGCAAACAGGAAGATGATCAGCGTCGCGCCGAGCGTCGCCTCGACGCCCGCGCGCCAGACCCGCTCGGAATCGTCGTCGAACCCGAATATCTTGCGCCAGAAGCCGAAATCGATGCAGACATAGGCGAGCACCGTCCAGGCGAGCGCCGCCGCTGCGGGAAATATCAGCGCGCCCCGGACGACGAACACGATCGTCAGGAACAGCGCCAGCAGCCCGGCTATGCCGATGACGATGCCCTGATAGAGGGTCAACCCGGTCGTCTTCTCCTTGAAGGCGTCGGGCTCCCACAGATAGATCTGCGGCAGGTTCGGCGTGCGCAGTTCGGCGACATAGGTGACCGTCTGACCGGGGTCGAGCGTCAGGCGAAAGACGTCGGCGTCGACGACGTCCTCCCTTTCCGGCGGATTGCCCTCGCTCGCCGTGATCGTCGTGACGCGGCTCGAGCCGAGATCGGGCCACACGACGCCCGAGCCGACGAGCCGGTAATGCGGAGCGACGATGAGGCGCACGAGCTGCTCGTCCGAATCGTTGGTCAGCGCGAACACGATCCAGGACGGCTGGGCGCCCGCCTCGAGCGCGCTGACCTCGATCCGGCGCACGACGCCGTCGGCCCCCGGCGCCGTCTCGACCTGGAGGTGGTCGCCCTGTGCGAAGTGGAACTCGATCGCGGTCGCCAGATCGACGGCGTCGGCGTCGAGCGGAACCCGCGTCAGCTTCAGCGCGAAAGCCGATTGACAGCCGACGCCGAAACACAACAGCAGGACGGCGAGGCGAAGCAAGCGATGCAATTGTCTACCTTCATCCTCTTCGCCGGCCGTTCGCCTCGCCCGGTGGGGGTCGTCAAACCTCGGCGCCCCGCCCCCTGCGCCACGATGGCGGGGACTGGTAGCGTCTCGGCGGCTGCCGGGCAAGCCACGATCAGCGCAGCGCGGGGGCCTGTCGATCGAGGCCGCGCGCCGCCTCGCCTTCGAGCAGGCCGAACAGATAGTGGTCGCGCCAGGCGCCGTTGATGCAGAGATAGCCGCGCGCGAAGCCCTCGCGTTGGAAGCCGTTGCGCTCGAGCAGGGTCGCCGAGGCGACATTGCCGGGGATGCAGGCGGCCTCGAGACGGTGCAGCCGCAGGGTCGAGAACGCAAAAGCGGCGGCGACCGCGACGGCCCGCGTCATGTGGCCCCTGCCCGCGTGGGGCGCGCCCATCCAGTAGCCGAGCGAGGCCGCCTGGGCGACGCCGCGCCGGATTCCGCCGATGGTGATTCCGCCGAGCAGGACGTCGGAGCCTTCGGCGAAGATGAGGAAGGCGAAGGATTCGTCGCGCGCGATCTCCTCGCTCTGGCGGCGCAGGCGGCGGCGGAACGCGCCGCGCGTGAGATCGTCGGCCGGCCAGGTCGGCTCCCAGGGCGTCAGGAATTCGCGGCTCGCCTCGCGCAGGGTCGACCAGGCGGCATAGTCGCCGCCCTGGGCTGGACGCAGGTAGAGCCCGGCGCCGCGCAGCAGCGGCGCCGGATCGACCGATCGGTTGATGCGGAACAGCGCCACCGGGCGGTCTCAGACGCCGGCCAGGCGCCGGGCCACGCGCGCCTGGTCGACGACCTTGCCGGTTCGGCCGATCGCCGCCACGGTCGGGGCCGACCGCAGCATCGCGGCGCCCGCCGCGCGAACTTCCCCGACGTCGAGCCGCTCGATGCGCGCGACCATTTCGGCCGCGCTGAGCGGGCGTCCGTAGACGAACATCTGGCGCGCGATCTGTTGCGCGCGCGCGCCCGAGGATTCGAGCGCGGTCAGGAGCGAGACCTTCATCTGCGCCTTGGCGCGCTGGACCTCCTCCTCGCTGAGCGTCGCGGCGGCCTCGCCGAGGCAATCGAGCGCCGCGGCCATCAATTCGCCGGCGTCCCTGGGCGCGGTTCCCGCGTAGAAGCCCATCAGCCCGACGTCCGAATAGGCCCAGTGGAACGCATAGATCGAATAGGCGAGGCCGCGCTTCTCGCGCACTTCCTGGAACAGGCGCGACGACATGCCCCCGCCGGCCGCCGCGGCGAAGACATGGGCGGCGTCGTGATCGGCGGCGTGCACCGCGCGTCCCTCGAAGCCGACCACGATATGGGTCTGGCCGAGCGACTTCTTCAGCAGGATCTCGCCGCCGCGATAGGCCGCCGGCGCCGCGGCCGGCGCCTCCCGGCGGCCGAGCGCCTCGAAGCGCCGCTGGCAGATCGCGACGATCTCGGCGTGCGAGACGGCGCCGGCGGCGGCCACGATCGTCGCCCCCGCCTGGTAGTGATGGCGCAGATAACAGTCGATCGCGCCGCGGTCGAACGCGCCGACGCGCTCGCGCGTGCCCAGGATCGGCCGCCCGATCGGCTGATCGGGCCAGGCGGCCGCCGTGAACAGGTCGAACACGAGGTCGTCGGGCGTGTCTTCGACCGCGCCGATCTCCTGCAGGATCACGCCCTTCTCGCGCTCCAGTTCGCCGGCGTCGAACCGGCTCTCGGTGAGGATGTCGGCGAGTATGTCGAGCGCGAGCGGGGCGTCCTCGCCGAGCACGCGCGCCAGATAGGCGGTCTGCTCGACGCCCGTCTCGGCGTTGAGGTCGCCGCCGGCATTTTCGATCTCCTCGGCGATTTCGCGCGCGCTGCGCCGGGCGGTGCCCTTGAACGCCATGTGTTCGAGCAGATGCGACAGGCCGTGTTCCTGGAGCCGCTCGTTGCGCGACCCCGCGCCGACGAAGACCCCGAGCGAGGCTGTCCGCAAATGGGAGATCGCATCGGTGACGACCCGAAGCCCGGAGGGCAGGGTGGCGACCTCGACGCTCATGAATCGACCTGAGCGCGAATGAACCGCGCGACCGCGCCGCGCTCGTTCGGCACGACCGTGAACCGCTCGCTGCGGCTCATCAGGTCGGCCAGATGGGGCGGCAGCGCGGGACGCACGCCGGTCGCCGCGGCGACCGCGTCGGGGAATTTGGCGGGATGGGCGGTGCCGAGCGCGACCATCGGCGTCGCCGGATCGCGCGCCAGCGCGCGCCGCGCCGCATGGACGGCGACGGCGGTGTGGGGATCGACGAGATAGCCGCATTCGCGGTGGACGCGCGCCATTTCCTGCGCGCATTGCGCCTCGTCGGTCGAGAAGGCGTCGAACTGCGCGCGGATCGCCTCCAGCGGGCCCGGCGCGATCTCGACCCGGCCCGATCGGGCGAATTGCGCCATCAGGCGGCGCAGCGCGGGGGCGTCGCGCCCGTACGCCTCGAACAGCAGGCGTTCGAAATTCGAGGAAATCTGGATGTCCATCGACGGCGAGCGGGTCGCCACGACGCCGCGCGTCTCGTAGACGCCGCCGGCGAGCGCGCGCTCGAGAATGTCGTTGGCGTTGGTGGCGATCGTCAGCCGCCCGACCGGCAGGCCCATCGCCCTGGCGCAATAGCCGGCGAAAATATCGCCGAAATTGCCGGTCGGGACGGTGAACGACACCGCCCGCGCGGGCGCGCCGAGCGTCACCGCGGCAGTGAAATAATAGACGATCTGGGCGACGATGCGCGCCCAGTTGATCGAATTGACGCCGGAAAGCGCGAATTCGTCGCGAAATTCGTGGTCGTTGAACAGGCCCTTGAGGATCGCCTGGCAATCGTCGAACGTGCCCTCGACCGCGAGCGCGTGGACGTTGGGCTGATCGACCGTCGTCATCTGCCGGCGCTGCACCTCCGAAACGCGCCCGTGCGGAAAGAGGATGAACACGTCGGTCTGCGATTGCCCGCCGAACGCCGCGATCGCCGCCGCGCCCGTGTCGCCCGACGTCGCGCCGACGATGGTCGCGCGCGCGCCGCGCCGCCGCAGGACATCGTTCATCATGCGGCCGAGCCATTGCATGGCGAAGTCCTTGAACGCCAGGGTCGGGCCATGGAACAGTTCGAGGACGTGGAGATTGTCGCCGATCTGGATCAGCGGCGCGGTGGCGGGATGACGAAATCCGGCATAGGCCTGCCTGGCCATGGCGCCGAGGGCGCCCTCGCCGAAAGCCTCGCCGACGAACGGCAGGACCACGCGCGCGGCCGCTTCGGCATAGGGCGCCCCGGCCAGCGCGGCGATCGCCGATGGCGCCATTTTCGGCATGAACTCAGGCAGGTAGAGGCCGCCGTCGCGGGCAAGGCCGGTCATCAGCGCGTCGGAAAATCCGAGCCTGGGCGCCTCGCCGCGGGTGGAGAGATAGTGCAAGAGCGATCCGTCCTCGTCGATGCGGGGGTCATCTATCGCATTTTCGGTCAAAGGTGAAACCGGCCTCCGGAGGGACAGGCGATACGGCCGAATGGCTACGCGGGGTCCGGCGGGCCGGGCAGGTTCCGCTCGGCCGACCACGAATCTGCTGCGCCGCGCGCCTCCCCGACAAGCGCTTCAGCCGCGAAGACATGCGCGATCCCTACGCTGAACCGCGTCTCTCTCCTCAGCCTCACGCCCACAAATAACGCCGCAACGCACTGCGAGAGACGCGAGTTGAGCGCACCGGCGCTGCAACCCCGGGCCAGCGGCCGGTTACCCCGAGGCAAGAGCGCTTGGACGCCAAACGTCGCGCCGATGCGACGCCGTCGCCCCCCGGCGACGAAGTCGTCCGGTGAAGGGCCGGAACAAACAGGAGGAGCGGCGCGGCCGCTTGACGGCGGCTCGGCGGCGTGGCCCGCTGAAATCGCGCGTCGACGTCCCCGACAGTATGAAGCGGAGAGAGAGACGAGTTGGGCGCGCTGGCGCCGCAACCCTGGTTGGGATCATGCTCGCCGACTTTGTAACGGCTCTGGAACTTGGCGACCTGGACGGCCTCCGCCGGGCGCCGAAGGCCGACCTCCACATCCATGGCATCGGCGGCGGGGATCGGGCTTTCCTGCGGGAGAGAACCGGCGTCGATGTTGCTCCCGTCGATGGGGTCCTCGGCTCCATCGCGGAAATGCACGCCTTTGCCGACGACAAGCTCGCTCCCCTGTTCGCGGGAGCCATCGGTCGCGCCTTGGCTTTCGAGGCGACTTTTGTCCAGGCGCGGAAGGACGGCATCACGCGCCTGGAGGTCGGCGAGGACGCATGGGGCATGACCCTCCACCAGGGCTCGGCCGAGGCGGTCTGGACGAGCCTGCAGCACGCCCATCAGGCGGGCGGACCGGACATCGACTGGATTCCCCAGCTCGGCATCTCGCGGCACTGCGGCGTCGCGGCGATCGAGCGATGGGCTGCGCCGCTTCTGGAGCTCGGGACGTTCAAGACGCTCGACCTGTCGGGCGATGAAGGCGCGCAGCCGATCGAGGCGTTCGCGCCGATCTACCGCAAGGCCAAGGCGGCCGGCCTCCGCCTCAAGGCCCATGTCGGCGAATGGGGAACCGCAGACGACGTCTGGCGCGCCGTCGAACTGCTCGAACTGGACGAGGTTCAGCACGGGATCGCCGCCAGCACATCCCCCCAGGCGATGCGGGCTCTGGCGAGCGCCGGCGTCCGGTTGAACGTCTGTCCGACCTCGAACGTCAAGCTCGGACGGGTGAGCCGCCTCCAGCACCATCCCATCCGCGTGCTGTTCGACGCCGGCGTGAGAGTATCGATAAACACCGACGATCCCCTCATCTTCGGCTGCACGCTCTCCGGAGAGTTCCTGGCGCTCTTCGAGGCCGGCCTGATGACCGCCGAGGAACTCGAGCTCATCCGCGTCGCCGCGTTCGAGTAGCATTCAATTGGGCGCCGACGCCGTCGACAGGGCGAAGGCGATCCGGGCCGGGCGCATCGTGGCGAGCCCCCGTCGCTGTCGCGTCCCCCAATTCCAGCGCCCCGCGGCTAGCTCCGCTTGACCCCGAACATCTTGCCATCCGCCTTCTTGATGAACAGGTTGGCGAGCGCGTCTTCGACATTCTCCGTGGTGAACTGAGGTCTTGTGCCCTCGAACTTGCACGAGGCGAGCACTTGTTCGATGATGAACTTGGGCTGAAAATAGGCGAGCGGGGCTTCGTTTTCCCGGATACGGTCGATCGCCTGCCCGTGGATGTCGTCCGTCAGCTCGAGGCCGGATTTCTTCGCCATGCCGTCGAATATCTTGCGGAACAGGTCCTCCGGCGGCGCCACGGTCTCCAGCTTGTAACCGATGCGGCGCTGGAACGCCGGGTCCATCAGATCGTCGGGGTGCATGTTGGTCGAAAAAATCACGATTTCGTCGAAGGGGATCGTGACCGACTTGCCCGTATGCAGGGTCAGATAGTCGACGCGGCTGTTCAGGGGCACGATCCAGCGGTTGAGGATGTCCTCGGGCTTGGCGCGTTGGCGGCCGAAATCGTCGATGAGAAAAACGCCGTTCAAGGCCTTGACGTGCAGAGGCGCCTCATAAAACTTGGCGACCGGGTTATATTTGAGATCGAGCATCTCGATCGTCAGTTCGCCGCCCGTGATCACCATCGGCCGGTGGCATGCGACCCAGCGCGTGTCGACGCGACTGCGGCGCACGTTCGCCACGCCCTGCGGCTCGCCCGCCTCCGCGACTTTCCGGTGAACCGTGGGATCGTAGACCTTCATGATTTCGCCGTCCAGATCGACGCAGTAGGGGACGTAAACGATGTTCTGGAATATTTTGCCGACGATCTCGGCGACGGTCGTCTTGCCGTTGCCCGCGGGCCCGTAAATGAGAATGGCGCTTCCTGAATTGACCGCCGGTCCCAACCGGCTCAGGAACCGCTCCGTCATGGCCAGACCCGCGAACCCCTCCACCAGTTGCTGGCGCGTCACGACTTCATTGGTTACGCGCTGGCGCACGATGCGCTCCTGGAAGTCCTTGAGAGACACTGGCGCGGGCCCGAAATATTGTCCCCGCTTCATCGCATCGGCGGCGAATTCGCGCCCGGCCCGGGTCAGCGAAAGGCGCAATTCCGCCATCGATCCGCCGACGGAAGCGACCGCCAGCGCCTCCACGAACTTGCGTTCCCTGGCTTCGTTCAGCAGCTCATTGACGATCGTGGTGGACAGTTTCAGGGCCTCGGCGATCTGCGACGCCAATTCGAGATTTTCCGAATACATGCCTTTCATGGCGAGTTCGAGCAGCAAGGCCGGATCGATGCCCGTGGCGGCCGCCGTCAACGGCGCCTGCGGCGCGTCATCGAGGACCCCTTTGATCTGTTCGTTGGTCAGCATGCCCAGGGCGACGAGACTCCCACCAAGTCGGCCGCCATTCTCGCGCTGATGTTCGAGCGCGCGCCTGACCTCTTCCGCGGAAACCAATCCCTTCGCCACCAGGATATTGCCCAAGCTCATTTTTCAACCCTTTGCCCGTCGTTGTCCGCACGTCGTACCCGCCATTCGTGTAAAATCCGTGTCGAAGATCACGAGCGGGCGCGCCTTCGAACCGGGTCTGCGCGCATCGATTGCGGGCTCGCGATAGTGTTTGGGCCGCCGGTCCTGGTCGGAGTCCCCTTCATTGACGCTTCGACGACGAATTTCGCCCCGGTCCGCGACCGCTTGTCGCGCCTCCTGGATTTGCCGGACGAATGCGGCCTGGGAAATCCTCGCCGAGGATCCGCGCCGGGCCGCGACGGCCGGCCGGCTCGCTCGACTTTCCCGAGCGACGCGAAGCCGCGACGCGACGCTCCACACGATCGGGCGACCGTTCGCCATGGGCCGCGCCCGTGCGGCCTTCGATGTCCAGCTCCATCAGACGCCGGGCGGCAAAGCCGATCATCTGCGCAGATAATCGGCGTCGGCGGTCCTTTCCAAAAGCGCCTGTAGGCCATTCTGTCCTCGGTCATCTGAACGCGAATGCAAGGCATTCGTCCGGGTCGGTTTCTCGGTTGCGTCGATGTTCGCAACCCGACCCTACCGGAGAATCAGCGATGACCGCCGCAAGCCGCTCGTTCGCTACGGCGCCATTGATGGGCGCGCTTCGCGAGCGGCTTGCTCCTTTGCTACACCACCAGTTGGGGCGCGACCCGCCAGCCATGCGCGATCCGGGGCGGAACCGGCACTCCCGCGTCTCTTCGCCGCCACCCGCCTCACGCCCCGCCGCCACGGCGCGGCGGCCTGGTCAGCGCTGGCACGTCGGGCAATAGAAGGTCGCGCGGTTCGACTGGACGATCCGGACGATCGTTCCCCCGCAGCGCGCGCGCCGGCAGGCGGCGCCCGCCTTGCCGTAGACCTGGAACGAATGCTGGAAATAGCCGAGGTCGCCGTCGGTCTGCCGATGGTCGCGCAGGGTCGATCCCCCCGCCGCGACCGCCTCCTCGAGCACCGCCCGGATCGCGCGGGCGAGCCGCTTGGCCCCCGCGGTCGGCCGGCCGGCCGCCCCCGCGACGGCGCCGGCCTCGGCCGCGGGCGAAAGCCCCGCGCGGTGCAGCGCCTCGCAGACATAGATGTTGCCGAGGCCGGCGACCACGCTCTGGTCGAGCAGCGCCGCCTTCAGCGGCGCGCGCCGCCCCGCGAGCATCCGCGCGAGCGCGGCGGCGTCGAAATCGGCCCCCAGCGGCTCGACGCCGAGATTGACCAACAGGGGGTGGGCGGCGAGCGCCGCCGACGGCGCCAGCAGCATGAAGCCGAAGCGGCGCGGGTCGTTGTAGGTGACGGCGGCGCCGTTCGACAGGGCGAACACGACATGGTCGTGGGCGACGATTTTCGAGCGGGCGAAGTGAAAGGCGCCCGGCGTCTCCTCGGTCTCGCGCGCGATGCGGAACGAACCCGACATGCCCAGATGCATGATCAGCGTCTCGCCGCTGTCGAGCCCCGCCAGCAGATATTTGGCGCGCCGGGACAGCGCGTCGATCCGCCGGCCCGCCAGCCGCTCGACGAAGCGGTCGGGAAACGGCAACCGCAGATCGGCGCGGCGCTGGTCGACCCGCTCGATCCGCGCGCCGACGAGGACGGGCGCCAGGCCGCGGCGCACCGTCTCGACCTCGGGCAGTTCAGGCATCGGCGTGACTCTTGATCGCCGCCAGGAAGGCGGGCCCGTATTTCTGCAGCTTGGCGAGGCCGACCCCGTGGATGGCGGCGAGCTCCTCGAGCGTGCGCGGGCGGCGCGCCGCCATCTCGCTCAGCGTGCGGTCGGGAAAGATCACATAGGCCGGCTGGTTCTGGCGATGGGCCAGATCGGTCCGCAGCGCCTTCAGCGCGTCGAGCACCGCCGCGCCGGGCTCGCCCGCCGGGACCGGCTTTCCCGCCTCGCCGCGCCGCTTCGGCCTCGCCGAGACGACGTCCTCGCGCAGCGAGAACGGCGCCTGGCCGCGCAGGACCTTCTGGCCCGCCTCGGTGAGGACGAGCCGGTCGCGGTCGGCCGGGTCGTGGGCGATCATCTGCGCCGACAGGAGCTGGCGCAGCACGCCGCGCCATTCGGCCGGCGTCCGTTCGCGCCCGACGCCGAAGGTCTTCAGCCCGTCATGGCCGAACCGGCGCACCGCCTCGGTTTCCTTGCCCGCCAGGATGTTGCCGAGATGACCGAAGAAGAACCGGCCCGAGGTGCGCAGGATCGCCGACATCGCCTTTTGCGCGTCGAGGCTGCCGTCGATCAGCCGCACCGAGCCCTTGCAGACGTCGCAATTGCCGCATGGCGAGGCTTCCTCGCCGAGCAGGCCGAGCAGGACCTGCCGGCGGCAGCGCGCCGATTCGCACAGCGAGACGAGATCGTCGAGCTTGCGCGTCTCGATGCGCTTGCGCGCGTCCGGCGCGTCGCCCTCGGCGATCTGGCGCCGGCGCAGCGCGATGTCGCCGGCGCCGTAGAGGGTGAACGTGTCGGCGGGCAGGCCGTCGCGCCCGGCGCGGCCGATCTCCTGATAATAGGATTCGACCGAGGACGGCATGTCGGCGTGGAAGACGAAGCGCACGTCCGGCTTGTCGATGCCCATGCCGAAGGCGATCGTCGCGCAGACGATCACCCCGTCGTTCTGCAGGAATTCGTCCTGGTTGCGCGCCCGGACCTGATGGTCGAGCCCGGCGTGATAGGCGAGCGCGCGCCGTCCCGGCCGGTTGAACTCGGCGGCGAGCTCCTCGGTGCGCCGGCGCGAGGCGCAATAGACGATGCCGCTCTCGCCCCTGTGCGCCTCGAGCCGCTCGGCGAGTTGGCGCGTCGCATTGGCCTTGGGCCGCATCGCGAGAAACAGGTTCGGCCGGTCGAACGAGCGCACGAAGACGCGCGGCGCCCGGGCGAACAGCCGCGCGACGATGTCGGCGCGGGTCGGCCCGTCGGCGGTCGCGGTCACCGCGATCGTCTGCACGCCGCCGAGCGCGTCGGCGACCTCGCGCAGGCGCAGATATTCCGGGCGGAAATCATGGCCCCATTGCGAGACGCAATGGGCCTCGTCGATCGCGAACAGGTCGATCTTCGCGCCGCGCAGCAGCCCGATCGTGTCGTCGCGTACGAGCCGTTCGGGCGCGACGTAGAGCAAGCGCAGCGAGCGGTCCTTGATCGCCGCGGCGACGCGCTGGCGCTCGTCGCCGTCGGAAGCCGAGTTGAGCGCCGCCGCCGACACGCCGAGCTCGCGCAATTGCGCGACCTGGTCGCGCATCAGCGCGATCAGCGGCGAGACGACGAGCGCGAGTCCGTCGCGCGCGAGCGCGGGCAATTGATAGCACAGCGACTTGCCGCTGCCGGTCGGCATCACCGCCAGGACGTCCTCGCCGCGCAGCGTCGCGCCGACGATCTCCTCCTGGCCGGGGCGGAAGCCGGCGAAGCCGAACACCCGGCCGAGTTCGGCGCGGGCCTTGTCGAGCAGGCGATCGGCGGCGGTCATCGCGGGGCGGCCTCCGCGGCGTCGAGGACCGGCGTCCACTGGACGTCCTCGATCCGTTCGGCGCCGCAGGCGAGCATGACGAGCCGGTCGAGGCCGAGCGCGGCGCCGCTCGCGGCGGGCATCTGCGCGAGCGCGGCGAGGAAATCCTCGTCGATCGGATAGGTCTCGCCATGGACGCGCTGCTTTTCCGCCATTTCCGCCTCGAATCGTCTGCGCTGCTCGGCCGCGTCGGTCAGCTCGCCGAACCCGTTGGCGAGCTCGACGCCGCAGGCGTAGAGCTCGAAGCGTTCGGCGACCCGGGGGTCGTCGCCGCCGACCCGCGCGAGCGCGGCCTCGCGCGCGGGATAGTCGCATAGCACGGTCGCGCGTTCGAGCCCCAGCGAAGGCTCGATCCGTTCGGTCAGGATGCGGCTGAAAATGTCGGACCAGCCGTCGTCCGACGCGATGCGAATCCCCAGCGCCGCCGCCTCGGCGGCCAACAGCGCGCGATCCGCGCCGCGGCCGTCCGCCGCCAGGCTGTCGTAGAGGTCGATCCCCGCGTGGCGCAGGAACGCCGCGCGCACGGTGAGTCGTTCGGGCGCCGCGAAGGGATCGGCCGCGCGGTCGCGAAAGCGCAGGCGGTCGACGCCCGCCTGCCTCGCCGCGAGCGCGAGGATCGCGGCGCAATCGTCCTTCAGGACCTCATGGGGCGCCCCGGCGCGATACCATTCGAGCATGGTGAATTCCGGCGCGTGCAGGGCGCCGCGCTCGCGGTTACGGAACACGCGGGAGAACGCGAAAATGCGCGCTTCGCCGGCGGCGAGCAGCTTTTTCATCGCAAATTCGGGCGAGGTGTGCAGAAAGGCGCGCCGCGCCGAACCGTCCGGCGCGACGATCTCGGTCGCAAAGGCGTGCAGATGGGCCTCGTTGCCGGGCGAGACCTGGAGGATCGCCGGCTCGACTTCGGTGAAGCCCTCGGCCTCGAAATGACGGCGCAGCGCGCCGACGATCCGGGCGCGCGCGGCGAGGCGCGGCCGGCGATCGGCGTGGCGGTCCTTCGACCAGAACGGGGACGGCGGTTTCAAGGCGTCGAATCGATCCCAGGCGGCGGCCGCGGCCCGACGGAACAATCCGTCTGGCCTTTGGCGGCAAAATCGCTATGTTGCGCGCCGCAACCGCGCAAGCGCGCGATCGGCTCGCGATGTCTGGCCGCCGCGGCCGACCCATCCAAGGACCCCAGACGTGAAAGTCATCGCAAGCTCGATTCGAAAAGGCAATATCATCGAGCGGGAGGGCGGTCAGCTGTGCGTCGTTCTGTCGGCCGAAAGCTTCCACCCCGGCAAGGGCACGCCGACCACCCAGATCGACATGCGGCGCATTTCCGACGGCGTGAAGGTGACCGACCGCTTCAAGACCACCGAGCAGGTCGAGCGCGCCTATGTCGAGGACCGCAACTACAGCTATCTCTATTCCGACGCCGACGGCCATCATTTCATGAACGACGAGACCTACGACCAGATGCAGGTCGCCACCGACGTCATCGGCGACCAGGGGCAATGGCTGCAGGAGGGGATGAAGGTGATCCTGTCGATCTTCAACGATGTCGCCGTGGCGATCCAGCTGCCGCCGCGCGTCACGCTCGAAATCGCCGAGACCGAGCCCGGCATGAAGGGACAGACCGCCTCCTCCTCCTACAAGCCCGCCAAGCTCAGCAACGGCGCCCGGGTCATGGTGCCCCCGCACATCCTGCCGGGCACGCGGGTGGTGATCCAGACCGAGGACGGCTCCTACGTCGAGCGCGCCAAGGACTGAGCCGGCGCCACGCCCGCGTTCGCCCCGCGTTGTCGACCAATCCACCCAAGGGAGATTCCTGATGCAGCTCGGCATGATCGGACTGGGACGGATGGGGGCCAATATCGTGCGCCGGCTGATGCGCAACCAGCACGCCTGCAGCGTCTGGGATCGCGATCCCGCCCCCGGCAAGACGCTCGCCGCCGAGGGCGCGACCGCCGCCGGCTCGATCAGGGAACTGGTGGAATCGCTCGAGGCTCCGCGCGCGGTCTGGGTCATGCTGCCCGCCGGCGCGCCGACCGAGCAGACGATCGAGATTCTGACGCCGCTGCTGAGCCCGGGCGACGTCATCATCGACGGCGGCAATACGTTCTGGCAGGACGACGTCCGGCGCGGGGCGGCGCTGGCGAAGACGGGCCTGCACTATATCGACGTGGGCACCAGCGGCGGCGTCTGGGGCCTGGAGCGCGGCTATTGCATGATGATCGGCGGCGATGAGGCGGTCGTCCGCCGGCTCGATCCCCTGTTCCGGGCGCTCGCGCCGGGGCGCGGCGACATCGCGCCGACGCCGAACCGCGAGGGGCGCGACCGGCGCGTCGAGGAGGGCTATCTGCACGCCGGCCCGTGCGGCGCCGGCCATTTCGTCAAGATGATCCACAACGGCGTCGAATACGGCATGATGCAGTCCTACGCCGAAGGCTTCGACATCCTGCGCCACGCCGACGACCCCGGCCTGAAGGCGGAGCACCGCTTCTCGCTCGATCTCGCCGACATCGCCGAGGTCTGGCGGCGCGGCAGCGTCGTGACGTCCTGGCTGCTCGACCTCACCGCCGCCGCGCTCGCCCATGAGAGCGGGCTCGATTCCTACTCCGGCTTCGTCGAGGATTCCGGGGAGGGACGCTGGACGATCATGGCGGCGATCGAGGAGGCGGTGCCCGCCGAGGTGCTTTCGGCGGCGCTCTACACGCGGTTCCGGTCGCGCCAGGGGCACACGTTTGCCGAGAAGGTGATCTCGGCGATGCGCAAGGGGTTCGGCGGGCATGTCGAGCCGACGGCGGCCAGGAAGGGCTGAGCCGCGCGGGAAGGCGGTCGCGCGCCGGAGCCCCCGCCGATCGTTGATCGCGGGGAGGAATTCCTGGCTCGCGGGCGGCGGTTTCGGCCGCAGATGCGCTGGCGGCTGCGGTCGAGCGGCGCCGGCTCCATCGACAAGAGAAGAGCGCGTCGACATGCCTTCCAACAACGCCCTCTGGTTGAAGGCGAAGCGCGGCGAACTCGCGCTCGGGCCCGCGCCCTATAGCGCGCCGCGCGAGAACGAGATCGTCGTCAGGAACCACGCCGTGGCGGTCAATCCTGTGGACGCGTTGACCCAGTCCGTGGGCGACTTGGTGTTCCCCTGGCTCAAATACCCCGCCATCTTCGGCACGGATGTCGCCGGCGAAGTGGTCGAGGTCGGGACTGCGGTCACGCGATTCAGGGCGGGGGACCGCGTCGTGGGTCACGCGGCAGGCACGGACAAGACCCGCAACAACCCGGCGGAGGGCGCATTTCAGGACTACCCGATCCTGCTCGAGCACATGGCCACCCCGATCCCCGACGCGATGGCCTACGAGAACGCCGCCGTTCTCCCGCTGGGTGTGTCGACCGCGGCCTGCGGCCTGTTTCAGAAGGACTATCTGGCGCTTCAATATCCCTCGCCATCCCCGACGCCCACCGGCAAGACGCTCCTGATCTGGGGGGGTTCGACGAGCGTCGGCAGCAACGCGATCCAGCTCGCAGTCGCCGCCGGTTACGACGTCGTGACGACGTCGTCGCCGAAGAACTTCGATTATTGCAGGAAGCTCGGCGCGATCCAGGTCTTCGACTATCGGAGCCGGACCGTCGTCGCCGACGTCATCGAGGCGTTCAAAGGCCGAACTTGCGCGGGCGCGCTGGCGATCGGGTTCGGGTCGGTCGAGGCCTGCCTCGACATCGTTCATGCCTGCAAGGGCGACAAATTCGTCGCCATCGCCACGCCTTCGGTCTCGATCGACAACGCGCCGAGGGGCGCCGTCAGGGCTTTGTGGCTGGTCCCGACCCTCGGACGCCTGGTGGCGGCGGCCATCGTCGCGATGGTGAAGTCGAGAATGGGGCAAATCCGCTCCAAGTTCATCTTCGGCAGCACGCTCGTGGCGAACGAAGTCGGCGGGCTGATCTATCGCGACTTCCTGCCAGAAGCGCTTGCCGACGGGCGCTACCTCGCCGCTCCCGATCCGTTGGTCGTCGGACACGGGCTCGGGCGCATCGAAGCGGCGCTGGAGAGGCTGAGAAAAGGCGTTTCGGCCACGAAGGTCGTGGTCTCGTTGTGACCGGTTCCGACCACAGCTTTGAATTTGGCTGTGGCCGGCGCCCAGCGATTGCGGCCGGTCCCGACCGATGCCGGCGGCTCTTGATGGCGGGCGCGCCGCCAGCGAGCGCTTTGGGCGACCATCGAGGGAGAGCCGACGCTCAGCCGCTTGCGCTGCGGCGGCGCGCGGCTGCCCGATCGCGCGGGCCGGGGCGCCGCCGGCTATAGCCAATTCGACCGGAGGAGGGCCAGGCCGCCGCCGAAGATCCGTTCGGCGGCCCTTGTTGATCCACTTCAGGATGCATGCCACGATGGCAGGCGTTACTGGGCAACCGGTCCCGGGCGGCGACGACGGAAAGTCGCGGCGCCATCATTGAAAGGGCTCATCGAGTAGACGCGATCGACCGCTCGGCTCCCCGGCAAGCAGCGATGAACGACTGAGAAAATTCAGCGTTGCGACGGATTCATCGGTCTGATTCGCGCCACCCGAAGCCGTCGAGGGAGGAGAGAATAATGCTGCGCAAACGAGCGCTATTCGCCATCGCGACCGCGCTGGCTCTGGCCATGGCTTCACACGGCGGCGCCGCCGCCAAGATCAAGATCGGCTTTCTGCCGGGCGTCGTCGACCCCTTCTACCAGGTGATGCAGATCGGGGTCGAGACGGCTGCGAAAGACCTGGGGGTCGAGGTCGTCACGCAGGTCCCTGCGACCTGGGGCGTCGACGTCCAGACGCCGATCCTCGATGCGATGGTCGCCCGCGGCGACCTGAACTACATCGTCATCGCGCCGACCGATAAGGATCAGATGGTCGGCCCGCTGAAGGCCGCCGTCGACGCCGGCGTCAAAATCATCACCGTCGACACCTATCTGGGCAATGGGGACTACGTCAGCGGACCCGTGAAGTTCCCGATCAGCTATATCGGGTCGGACAATATCGAGGGCGGCCGCATCTCGGCCCGCGGGCTCGCGAAGGCGATCGGCGGCAAGGGCACGGTCTACATCAATTCGACGAACCCCAACGTCAGCTCCGTCGAGGGCCGCGAAAAGGGCTTCAAGGAAGTGATGGACAAGGAGTACCCGAGTATCAAGGTGCTCGGGCCGGACTACAATCTCGACGATCCCAACAAGGCCACGCAGCAGACCGCGGCGGTGCTCGAGCGCGAGCCGAAACTGGGCGGCGCGTTCGGCACCAATGTGTTCAGCGCGCAGGGCGCGGGGGCCGCGGTGGTCAATGCGGGGCTCGGCGGCCATGTTCAGGTCGTCGCTTATGACGCAACGAAACTGGCCATCGAGTTGATGGGCAAGGGCGTGGTCACCCTGGTGCTGGCGCAGAAGCCCTTCGACATGGGCTATATGGCGGTCCAATTTGCGGTGGCCGACGCAGCCGGGGTGACCAGCCTGCCGCGCCGCGTCGAGACCGGCTTCGCCATCATCGACAAGGACAACGTGAAAGACCCGGCGATCGCTCGCTTCATCTATCAAGTTCCGGGCAAATAGGCAGGGCGCGGAATCGGATCGGGGGCTCGCGCCGGGCCCCCGATTTGATTTGCGTCGCGATTCGCACCGGAATTGCCGAGGAAACCGCCACGTGACCGATCGCGGGTCGAGAATCGTCGCGCCCGCCCCGGCGACGTCTGCGGGGGTCCCAACGCGAGCGCAGCGGGTCGCTTTGTTCGCCAGCGGCGTCTGGGCCTGGCTGTTCCTCGCCGCCATGGTTCTCTTCTTCGTCGTCACGGTGCCGCTGGCCAGCGGAGGCTCGGTCAATTTCCTGACCGTCCGCAATTCCCAGAACATTCTGGTCGCCATCATTCCGGTGCTCCTGCTCGGATTGGGACAGACCTTCGTCATCATCGCCGCCGGCATCGACCTGTCGGTCGGATGGGTCATGAGCCTGGGCTCGGTCCTCTCCGCGCTCGCCCTGCGCTCTGCGTTCGACAGCGGTCTGCCGCTTTTCATTTCGGTGCTGGCCGGACTGGTCGCCGGCGTCGGCGGCGCGGCTCTGGTCGGCCTCGTCAACGGCGTGATCATCGCCAAGCTGAAGGTCCCCGCGTTCATCGTGACGCTCGGCACCTCGTTCATCGTGCGCGGCGTCGCCTATCTCATGTCCGAGAATACGACGGTGATCGGCTTGCCGGCAGGAATCCGGGCCTACGGCAATGACGCGCTCTTTTATTACATCCGGGGCGAGGGCGGCGGCCTGTATCTCCTCGAACGGCCCGACGTGAGGGACGACCTGCTGCGCCGGATGGACATAATCCTGCCCTACCCCGTCATTGCGACCGCTTGTGTCGTCGCCTGCGCGATGTTCCTCCTTCGAAAGACGCAATTCGGCCGGCATACCTACGCGATCGGCGGCGGCATGGAGGCGGCCGTGCGCACCGGCATCCCCGTCGATCGCCACGTCATAAAGCTCTACATCCTCTCGGCCGCGACCGCGGGGATAGCGGGCTTCCTCTCGACGCTGCGCTTCACGGCCGGGTCCGCGGTCATCGGCGATCCCCTTCTCCTGTCGTCGATCGCCGCGGTGATCATCGGCGGGGTGAGCCTTTTCGGCGGCGCCGGAACCGTGATCGGGACGGTGATCGGCGCTCTGATCATCGCGGTCCTGACGACCGGACTGGTGATGCTGAACGTCGAGGCCTTCTGGCAGTTCATCGTGGTCGGGACGGTCGTCATCGTCGCGGTGCTGATCGACCAGTCTCGCGACCTCATCACGGGCCGCAGCCGCAGGAGCGCCGCAACATGACGGCGCCGCTTCTCTCGGTCCGCAACGTCACCAAGCGCTTCGGCGGGCTGGTGGCGGTGAACGACGTCAGCTTCGAGATCGCTCGCGGCGAGGTCGTCGGCCTCCTCGGCGACAACGGGGCGGGAAAGTCGACACTGATCAAATGCATATCCGGCGTCCACCACGCCGACGAAGGCGAGATGTTCTTCGCCGGCGAGCGGGTGCGGTTCGCGCATCCCATCGACGCCCGCCGCCACGGCGTCGAGACCATCTACCAGGACCTCGCGCTTGCCAACAATCTCGACGTGGGAGCCAATATCTTTCTCGGGCGCGAAGTGAAAAAGCGCCATTTCGGCGGGCTGATCAGGACGCTCGACGACCCGCACATGCTGCGCGAATCCCGCCGGACGCTCGATTTCCTCCAGATCCATTTTCCCACCCTCACGGAGCCGATCGAGAGCCTGTCGGGCGGTCAGCGGCAGGCGGTCGCCATCGCTCGCGCGGTCTACTGGGACGCCAGGCTGATGATCATGGACGAGCCGACGAACAATCTCGGCGTTCCCGAGCAACGCAAGGTGCTCGAGCTCATCCGCCGACTGCGCGAGCACGGCGTGCCGGTGATTCTGATCACGCACATCCTGCCCGACGCCTTCGCCGTCGCCGATCGCCTCATCGTCATGCATCGCGGCCGCAAGGTGGCCGAGAAGGCGACCGCGGACACGAATACGGAGGAACTCGTGCAATACATGGTCGGCGCCCGCGACGACTCGAGCCGGGGCTTCCCGGGCCGGCAAGCAGAAATTCCCTCGCCGCATTAGGCCGGCGGTTCGGTCGCGATCCCCGGAACGGCTCGCCCGCTGCGGGTCCATGTCCGCAAAGGGGGTCGACGGGCGAACCCGCCGCGAGGGCGAGCAAGTGGTCGATTCGGGGGCCCCGACGCAGGGACTGGGCTCGTTGGCTCGCCGGCCTATACCGGCAGCCGCACCGTCGCGCGCAGGCCGCCCATCGGGCTCTTGGCCAGACTGACGTCGCCGCCGTGCGAGCGCGCGATGTCGCGCGCGATCGCGAGGCCGAGGCCGGCGCCGCCCTCGTCCTGGTTGCGCGCGTCGTCGAGCCGGTAGAACGGGCGGAAGACGTCCTCGCGATGTTCAGGCGCGATGCCCGGCCCGTCGTCATCGACCTGGATTGCGATGAAGCGATGTTCGCGCGAGGCCTGGAGGACGATCCGGTCGGCGTGGCGCTGGGCGTTGGCGACGAGATTGGCCAGGCAGCGCTTGATCGCGCTCGGCCGCACCCTGACCACCAGAGCGCCGCTCGCCTCGACGCTGACGCGCGCGCCGTGCCGCTCGGCGTCGCCCTTGAGCTCTTCGAGGATTTCCCGCAAATCGGTGGCGACCGTGGCCTCGCCGGCGTCGCCGCGCGCGAAGGCGAGATAACCTTCCAGCATCCCCTGCATTTCCTCGACGTCCCGCTGCAGCGGCTCGAGCTCGGCATGGTCGTCCATCACCGCGAGCGACAGCTTGAACCGCGTCAGGATGGTGCGCAGGTCGTGGCTGACGCCGTTGAGCATGGCGGTGCGCTGTTCGAGCGCGCGTTCGACGCGCCGCTTCATTTCGATGAAGGCGTAGCCGGCCTGACGGACCTCGCGCGCGCCGTGCGGCCGGAAGTCGAAGTCGCGGCCCTTGCCGAAATCCTGCGCCGCGCCGGCCAGCCGCAGGATCGGCCGGATCTGGTTGCGCAGGAACAGGACGGCGACCGAGAGCAGGACGAGCGCGGCCCCGATCATCCAGAGGATGAAGATATGGACGTTGGGCTCGTAGGCGAGCGAGCGATGGGCGAACATCCGCAGCACCGCGTCGCCGAGATCGACCCGCACTTCGACGAGGCCGGATCGGCCGACCGTATCGATCCAGAACGGCCGGCGCACCTGCCTGGCGATCTCGTCGGGGAGCGCCGAGGTCAGCGGGTCGAGTTCATCGAAAAACGTCCGCGGCATGCGCGGCGGCAGCGGGCCGGCGGGCAGCAGCGCGACGTCGATATGGAACCGCTCGGCGCTGATCGCCTGCAGGCGATCGTCGCCGGGCGCGGGCGGATAGGCGCGGTAGAGATCGATGATCGCCCCGATGTCGCGCGCGACCGAGGCCGACAGGCGGTGGGTGACCAGCTCCCAGTGGCGCTCCATGAAGACATAGGCGACCGCCGCCTGCAGCAGCACCATCGGCAGGATCACGATCAGCAGCGAGCGCCCGTAGAGCCCCTTGGGCAGGAGATCGGCGATGGCGCGCGCGATATGGCGCCAGGCCTCCCGCGGTCCCGACAGATTCAGCGCCGATTCGATCGACATCGCCGTCACCCATCGACGACAAGGCGATAGCCGGCGCCGCGCGCGGTCTGCAGAAAGAGCGGATTGGCGGGATCCACCTCGATCTTGCGCCGCAGCCTGTTGATCTGGACGTCGATCGTGCGTTCGTTGGCCGCCGCCCCGGAGTCCGCGAGCGCCTGGCGCGAAACGCTTTCGCCGGGCGTGGCGCACAGGAGACGCAGCATGTCGCGTTCGCGCTCGGTCAGGCGCACGACCTCGTCGCCCGCGCGCAGCTCGCCGCGCTCCGGCGAGAAGCTGAACCGACCGAACTTGACGGCGCCCGCCGCGGGCCGGGGCGGCGCCATCTTGGTTCGGCGGAGGATCGAACCGATCCGCAGCAGCAGTTCCTTGGGCTCGTGCGGCTTGGCGAGATAGTCGTCGACGCCGATCTCGAGCCCCCGGACGCGGTCGCCCGGCTCGGCGCGCGCCGTCAACATCAGAATCGGCACCTGCGAGGTCTCGCGCAGCGAGGCGGCGAATTCGAAGCCGTTCTGGCCCGGCATCATGACGTCGAGGACGATGATCTCGAAGGTGAGGCT